>CAIUTH010000038.1 GCA_903902075.1 uncultured Alphaproteobacteria bacterium | reverse complement strand
TGTCCGGCTTGTAGGTGCCCCGCGGGCTAAAGGGAAAGCGGCCCGTGTCCGAGCTGAACATGTGCGCATTCCACTCGATCACCGGCGCGGCGGCGGCGGCGGCCGCAGCGGGCAGCGTACCGCTCCCCAGCGCGGCGGCGGTGCCCATCAGGCCCAACAGATGGCGGCGGCTGGTCTCTTCCATGGCGGTCCCCATTGCTTTTGCATGTCCCCGAAGGGATACCATCGGTGCCAATGAACAGCCAGACTCTCAGCGAACAGGCGGTCGCGCTGCACCGCAGCGGACGAATGGCGGAGGCCGAAAGCCTGTATTTGCAGGTGCTGGCTGCGCATCCCGCCGATTTCACCGCCCGCCACCTGCTGGGCGTGCTGCGGGCACAGTCCGGCCGTATGGACGAGGCCCTGGCCGATATCGGCGCGGCGCTGGCGCTGAACCCCGACGATCCCGAGGCCCTGCTCAACCACGCCAATGTGCTCAAGAGCCTGAACCGGCTGGAGGACGCGCTGGCAGGCTTCGACCGCGCATTGGCCCTCAAGCCGGGCTGGCCCCAGGCGGAAAACAATCGCGGCACGGTATTGCAGGCGATGGGAAGGCACGACGAGGCGCTGGCGACTTACGACCGCGCCCTGGCCGTGGCCCCGGACAATGTCGAGGCGCTGAACAATCGCGGCAGCGTGCTGCAGGACCTGCGCCGCCCCGCCGACGCGCTGGCGTCTTATGACCAGGCGCTGCGGCTGGCGCCCCGCTTCGCCACCGCCTTCAACAATCGGGGCAGCGCGCTGCTTGATTTGAAACGTTTTGCCGACGCATTGGGTTGCTTTGACCGCGCGCAGGCCTTGCGCCCCGGCGATGTCCAGATCCTAAACAATCGCGGCAATGCGCTACAGGGCCTACTGCGCTATGACGAAGCCGTTGCCGCCTATGACCAGGCGCTGGCGCTCAGTCCCGGCTATGCCGAGGCCCTGAACAACCGGGGCAATGCCTTGCAGCAGCTCAAGCGCCATGATGAGGCGCTGGCGTCCTTCGACCTCGCCCTGACAAGCAAGCCGGAGGCTTTTGCCGGCGCGGCCATCGCGGCGCTCAATCTGTGTGACTGGACGCGCAGCGCCCAAATCGGCGCACAGATGGCCGGGCGGATCATGGCAGGCGAGCCAATCTCGCCCTGGACATTGCTGGGTTACAGCCAGGACGAGATGCTGCAACGCCGATGCGCCGAAAATGCCATCGCCGCGCGCTTCCCGAATCTGCCGCCGGCGCTGGCCGGCAGGCCTTACCGCCACGGCAAGATTCGCCTGGCCTATGTCTCTTCCGATTTCGCCCATCATCCGGTGGCGACCCAGGTCGTGCAGCTGATCGAAAGCCATGACCGCTCGCGCTTCGAGGTGATCGGGATCGGCACCAATGCCGAGGATGGTAGCAGTCAGCGCCGCCGTCTGATCGCCGCTTTCGACACCTTCATCGACGCCGCAGACCTGCCGGCCGAAGCCGTGGCGCGGCAGCTGCGCCAGATGGAGGTGGACATATTGGTGGACCTGAACGGCCACACGCGGGGCGACAATTTCGACATATTGAGCCATCGCCCCGCGCTGGTGCAGGCGACCTGGCTAGGCTATGCCGGCACCACCGCCGCGCCCTTCATGGATTACGTGCTGGCAGATGCTGTCGTGGCACCCAATGCCGCGGCCTTCTCTGAAACGATCCTCAACCTGCCGGTGTGCTTTTTCGCCAATGACTCCAGCCGCAAGATCGGTGTCGCGCCCAGCCGCGCCGAAGCCAGCCTGCCGCAGGACGGCTTCGTCTTCTGCTGCTTCAACAACAACTTCAAGATCACCGCACCGGTCTTTGCCCTTTGGATGCGGTTGCTGGCTGCCCTGCCCGGCAGCGTGCTGTGGCTGAAGCAGGCCGGCGACAAGGCCAAGGCCAATCTGCAGCAGGCGGCGAAGGAAGCCGGTGTCGATCCGGCGCGGCTTGTCTTTGCCAAACCGGCGGCGCTGGACGTGCACCTGGCGCGTCACCGGCTGGCCGACCTGTTCCTGGACACAGCGCCCTATGGTGCCCATGCGACTGCCTGTGACGCGCTGTATGCAGGGTTGCCGGTGCTGACCGAGCGCGGCACCGCCTTTGCGTCGCGGATCGGGGCCAGTTTTCTGACGGCAGCAGGCCTGCCTGACCTGATCGCGGAAAGCGCTGCCGACTACGAAAGGCTGGCGCTGGAATTGGCGCGCGATCCGGCGCGGCTTAAGGCCGCCCGCGAAAAGCTGGCGTCGGGATCGCCGCTGTTCGACACACAGCGCCTGGCCCGTGACATGGAAGCGGCCTTTGAGGCGATGCTAGCTGCCGTGAAGTGAAGACCGGATGCGGCCCACCGTCTCCGGCGAGACGGCCGGTGCACGGTTGCCCCAATTGTTACGGACATAGGTGAGAATATCCGCCACCTGGTTGTCGCTCAACCGCCAGGCGAAGCTGGGCATGCCGGGGCCGGTCGGCGCTTTCGCTGTCGCCGCACCCTTCCCGCCCGCCAGCACCATGCGTACGATGCTGTCGGCCCGCACCTGCCGCACGGTCGGATTGCCGGCCAGCGGCGGGAAGATCAGGCTGCCTTTGCCGTTGCGGTCATGGCAGGCGGCACAGCTGATGTCATAGAGAACCGCGCCCGATTTCATCTGCGCCTCGATTCCGGTGGCGCCGCCGCCATTGCCGCGCGAGGCCGGCAGGTCCTTCAGATAGACGGCGATGGCCTTGAGATCCGCGTCCGTCATCTTCGAGGTGGAATTCTCAACCGCTTCGGCCATGGGGCCAGATGCCATGGAGCGGTTGTTCCGCCCGGTCTGCAGATATTCCACGATGTCGGCCTGGCTCCAGGAGCCCAGCCCCGCGCCCGCATCGCTGGTCAGGTCCGGCGCGAACCAGCCTTGCAGCGCAGCCCCGGTCAATGCCGTGGCCTTGTCGGCGCCAAATGCGTTCTTGGGCGTGTGGCATGCGCCGCAATGGCCCGCGCCGCTCACCAGATAGGCGCCGCGGTTCCACGCCGCGCTCTTGGCCGGATTGTTGGCATAGGGCGCAGGCGCGAAGAACAGCATGTTCCAGCCGCGCATGGCAAAGCGCAGGTTGAAGGGAAATCTCAGCTGATTGACGTTGACCTGGTTCTTCACAGGCTTGACGGTCTTGAGGTAACCCCACAGTGCGGCGACATCGCCGTCGCTCATCCGCGCATAGGAGGGATAGGGCATGGCGGGATAGAGTAGCTTGCCGCCCGGCGCGAGACCGGCCTTCATCGCCTGCCGGAAATCTTCGGCCGAATAATTGCCGATGCCGGTGTCCTTGTCGGGGGTGATGTTGGGCGTCACCATCTTGCCGAACGGCGTGGTCAGCACCACCCCGCCCGCCAGGTTCTTGCCGTGACAGCCTTCGCAGTCGCCCAGAACGACCTGGTATTTTCCAGCATCCGTAGAGGCGGCCAGCGCGGGAGATGACAACGCGGCCAGCGCCGCTGCGAGAATGATCTTTTTCATGCGTGCACCAGCGCGCCAGGGTTTTTGATATATTGGGTCGTAATGGCTTCGGCGGCCCAATAGGCCAGCGCCCCCACCGTGCCGGTGGGATTGAGGCCGGCATTGTGGGCGAATGCGGATGCACCGACCACGAACACGTTGGGCACATCCCAGCTCTGCAGATACTTGTTCACCGCGCTGTTTTTGGGATCGCTTCCCATCACCGCGCCGCCGGTATTGTGCGTGCTCTGGTACGGCACCGCATCCCAACCCTTCTTGATCCGCGATACCGTCGCCACCTTGGCGTTGAAGGGCTTGGTCATCTTTTCCATCTGGTCCGACAGGTAATGCGACATGGCGATGTCGTTCTCGGGGAAATCGAAAGTCACCCGCAGCAGCGGCCGGCCATGGCGGTCGGTATAGCTGGGATCCAGGTCCAGGTAATTCTCCCGCACCGGATAGGACGAGCCCTGGGCGGAAAAACCCATCGAGTTCTGATAACCATCTACCGTGGCCTGTTTCCACTTGGCGCCCCAGCGCGGGCTGCCCGGCAGGGTGGGACGGTTGCCGATGGGCCGGCCATTGGAGACCACGCAGTTGATGCCCGCCCCGCCCACGAAATCCAGCTTGGAATGATCGAAGGCATCGCCGTTGAAATCATCCATGCTCTGGCCCAGCGTTCCGGCCCCGATAAACGGATTGAAGTGCTTGCCTTCAAAGAACATGCGGGCGGCTGAACTGGTCTGGTAGCAATAGTTGCGCCCCACCGTGCCGGCGCCCGTCACCGGATCATATTGCTGGCCGATCTTGGACAGTAGCATCATGCGCACATTCATCAGGCCATAGGCACAGATCGCCACGATGTCGCCCGGCTGTTCGTATTCCACGCCATTGGCGTCGAGATAGGTGACGCTGCGGGCATGCTTGCCGTCGGGGGTGAGGTTGATCTTCAGCACCTCGCACTCGGTGCGCGCTTCGAAGTTGGGCTTTTTCATCAGCACCGGCAGAATGGTGGTCTGGGGGCTGGCCTTGGAATAGTTGCCGCAGGCGAAGCGCTCGCAAAAGCCGCAATAGGTGCACTGGCCCATCCGTATGCCCAGCGGGTTCACATAGGACTGGGACAGGTTGGCCGATGGCGTGGGAAACGGGTGATAGCCGATGCCGCTCATGGTCTGCGCAAACAGGGTCGGCGCATAACTCATTTTCATAGGCGGATTGGGATATTCGCGGCTGCGCGCGCTTTCAAACGGATTGCCGCCGGCTTGCACCTGGCCTTTCAGGTTACCCGCCTTGCCGGAAATACCGGCCAGATATTCGAACTGGTCGAAGCTGTGCTCGATCTCGTTCCAGGTCACCCCCCAGTCCTGCAGCTGCAGACCCGCAATCTTTTTGGCGCCGTAGCGCTGGGTCAGGTGCGTCCGAATCGAGAAATCCGAATCCCAGAAGCGCCAAGTATGGCCGTTCCAGTGCACCCCTGCCCCGCCCACGCCATGGCCCGGCAAAAACGAGCCGTAATCGCGCATCGGCATCGCTGTCTGGGCGGCCGTGTTGCGCATCGTCATGGCTTCGACATTGGGCTGCAGGAACAGGTCCTTGCGCACCGCATAGCGCAGCTCGTCCTGCATATAGGCGACATTGAAATCGGTGGAGGTGTCCCGGTACGGCCCGCGCTCGATCGCGACCACGTTCAAGCCGGCCTCGGTCAGCTGCTGCGCCAGAATGGCGCCGGTCCAGCCCAGGCCGATGATCACCGCGTCCTTGCGGGGAAGCATGCGCGCCAAGTTACACCTGTCCGTAGATGGAGACCGGGCCCTTGGGATATGGCTGGTTGTGCTTGTCGATATGGTCGCGGTAATCGTAGCGCGCACCGGGGAAACCGATCATCTTCCAGCTCGCCATGTTCTTGTTGCCGCCATACAGCGGATCGGCGAAGAAGCCTTCCATCGTGTTCTGCAGCATCAGCTCGAAGAATTCCTTGGTGCTGAAGCCCGGCTTCAATTTCAGCTTGATCTTGCCGCCGTCCAGCCCCCCCAGCACCGCGTCCTGCTGGTCAATCCCCAGCGCTCGGAAGTCTTTTTTGTACGTCGTGTTGGTATAGTCGTTCAGCGCCCACAGCCCCAGGCGATAACGCCCGGCCGGCGTCAGATCGCCCTGATAGCCCTGGGTGGGCAGGCCCGGCATGAAGGGCCCCTTCGTATAAAGGCGGCTGGACTGGCCGAAGCTGCCGGCCAACTGGCGGTCGATGAACACGGCGCAGCCGCTGTCCTTGCCGCCGGGCGACAGGTGATCACCCGGAATAAAACGGTCGACGATGGCTTCCACCGTCGCCGCTTCGCCCGGCGTGAAGAAGTACCAGCCCAGCGGATTGACCGGGCGCGGCGGCTCGCCCGCAAAAGGCGACCAGGGCAGTTCGCCGGAAATGGTGCGGCCATCGGCCGACGCGGCCAGGATCGGCACCGCCGCCACCGACGCCAGCAGGCGGCGGCGGCTTAGCGCGCGCGGGTCATGCTGCATGAAATCCACCCCAGCGATTCTGTTCTTGTTGGCGGCAAGCTTAAGCGCGAGTTCCAGCGCGATCAAATCAGCCGCTCGTTCGCAGCCGCGAAAACCGGCAAGCCGCGCCTTTGTGCAAGTGACGGAAAACGCACGAAGAACCCTTGGGAACTACGATATTCCACAGGAACGATGGTCCCAAGGAGAGGTTCACAAAGGGCTGGGACAACCATACTTTGGAGGATCAAGCGTATGACCAACCAGAACAACCAGAACCAGAACCAGAAGCATGAGAACCAGCCGCAGTCGGGCCAGCAGTCCGGCCAGCAGCAGCGTCAGCAGGGCCAGGAGAAGCAAGACAGCAATCAGAAGAACAAATCGAGCGGTTCCAACGACCAGAAGAACAAGGAGCGCTGACCGCCGCGATTGAATGAAAAGGGCCCGGCTTACCGCCGGGCCCGTCATGTCAGGGCGGCCCCCGGCCCATTGTATGGCGGCCTAACCTAGTCATGCAGGCTTTTTCATTTTGGTCCCATCGCCACCGGCGAGGATCATGCGTTTTTTCGTGCCGACTTCAGTATTCGACAGCGCCTCAAAATCTTGCGGGCCTCGTGTATTGGCTGGGGTATTTGCGCGGTAAAGAATTTTTATCATGTTGAATATTAATAGTAATTTGGCTTCGTTTCGAGAAATTCGTGCTTTTTGGTCCGGGAGAACTACCAGATCATTTTATCCGCATTGAGGGGTCAATGGACGTTCGCCATTCATACCGGTTGCCCACAATCCTCTGGATCATTCATCATTGTTTTCTTGAGCTTGAAAGATCAACATTAGCGTCATGGTCGCCAAGCTCCTTAACGCTAGTCGTCTGCAATCCGAAAAGGCTAGCCGTCTCCAGTCCGAGTTGGCGCGAAAAATCCTGCGCCTGCTGAAAGACCAAGGCGCCCAGCCTGGCTTTCACTTGGTGGAACTGGACCTGTGCAAAGCCTTTGGGGTGTCACGCACCCCGGTGCGCGGCGCATTCAAGCTTTTGGCTGCGGACGGTATCCTCACATCGCGCGGCGGGCGCGGATTTATGTTGGCCAAGCTGCCATCTACGGCCAAAGAAGATGAACACTCCGCCGAGGATGAAGATGATCAACGCATGTTCGAGGCATTGGCCACCGCGCGCGCCGCCGGCCAACTCGCCGACCATTTCACCCAGCAGGAAGTTTTGCGTCGCTTCGGTGCCAAGCTAGGCACGGTGATGCGGGTGCTGCGCCACCTGGGCGAGCTGGGACTGGTGGAACGCAAGCCCGGCAATGGCTGGGCCTTTGTCCCTGATCCGGCGCGCACCCTGAACGAAAGCTATGCCTTCCGCCGCGCGCTGGAGCCGCAGATGCTGCTACAGCCCGGCTTCAAGCTGGACCGCGCCTGGGCCGAACGCGCCCGCGAGCGGCACACAAAGTTGCGCAAGAAACCCTGGAAGCCCGGCGATGGCGTGATCTTCCATGCGGTGAATGCCGAATTCCATGAACAACTGGCGCGCAGTTCAGGCAACCGCGCCATGCTCAAGGCGGTGCAGCGGCAAGGGCAACTGCGCGATTTCCTGATCGGTCAATGGGACTATCCGATGGAGCAGGTCCACAGCGCCATCGATGATCATCTGGAGATTTTGGCGGCGCTGGAAGCCGGCTATGCCGACAAGGCTGCGGCGCTGATGCTTCATCACCTGACCCAAAGCCAGTCGCAGAACGAAGCTGCCTAATACACGTCGCGGCGGTAAAGGCCGTCCTGGGTAAGCTGGTCGAGCTTGTCTTCGCCCAGGATCGCCACCAGCGCCTCTTCCACACCCGCCGCCATCTTAAGGCCGCCGCAAACCAGGATGGACGCACCGCGTTCCACCCAGCTTTTGATCCGGGCGCCTTCGTCTGTCACCAGTTGATGGACATATTTGCGCGGGCCCCCTTGGCGCGAAAACACCAAGTCGGTGCGCGCCAGTGTGCCATCCGCGGTCCAGGCCTTGATGTCGTCGGCATAATATAGATCGGTCGCCGGGCTGCGTTCACCGAACAACAGCCAGGCATCACCCAGCTGCTTCTGCGCCCGGTACAAAAGATGCGCCCGCAGGCCCGCCATGCCGGTGCCGGCGCCGATCAGGATCTGCGGACCGTCCGCCGGGGCATGGAAATTGGGATTGGGGCGCAGCCGCAGGCTGACAACCCCGCCGATAGTGCTGCCTTGCGTCAGCCAGCCAGAGCCCAGCCCCAGCGAGCCGTCATCCTTCACAGCCTTGCGCACCAGCAGTTCCATGCGTCCCGTGCCCGGCAGCGAGGCGATAGAATATTCGCGCAGGGCGAACGGCTCCAGCCGCTCCACCAGCCAGTCCAGCGAAATGCCCTCCACCTCGTAATCCTGCGGCAGGCGGCAATGAGCGATGATGTCGCGCAGAAACATCCAGTGCCCGGCCCAGCGGAAGCTGAGACCTCCATCCAGTTTGTGGCGATCCAGAAATTCTTCGACATCGGCCTGGCGGTTGCGCGGCCAGATTTCGGCGATGTCGCCGGCCGTCCAGTTCAATTGCGCCGGATCTTTCGGCGTCAGTGCGATATGCCAGGCCTCGCCGCCTGGACTGCCGGGATTCAGCAGGCGCCGTTCCGCCAGCAGCCAGTCCTGCGGCGCGCCGGGCATCAATTGCTCGACATTGGTATTGGCGCCCAGCTTGTTCAGCTGTTCGCTCCATTTGGTCATGGCATCGGTATCGTCATCGCCGTCAACGCAGACGATGTCGAACATCCGCCTGGCCTTGGCCGATGCCAGCCAGCGGTCCAGCCCGCAGCCGAAACCGCAGAAGGTGGCGTCATACTTGCGGTCGCCCAGCGACAGCACGGCATAGCTGACGCCTTTCAGCATCGGCACCTGCGCCATCTGCTTTCGCACAAAGGCCCGCGCGCTATCGGGCGCCTCGCCCGCCCCATAGGTGCTGGTCACCACCAGCAGAATACCGGCATCCGACAGATCCTGCGCCGTCAGACCGCCCAAGGCGGCAACGCGCACCAGATTCTTCGCCGCGCCGCTCAGCGCGTTAGCGCTCAGCCAGGCGATTCGCTCCGCCGCGCCGGTCTGGCTGGCGAAGGCGACCAAGATACGCCCGCCCGTCGGGGCACGCCGGAAAAGGGAACCAAGGACCATAAGCCGCGCGTAGCACGGGTCCGAAATGGGTGCAAACCCCCGGATTTTCAGGGATTTCCTCTTGCGCAGAACTGTCATGCCACCGGGCCCCTGCTCGCGCGTTGTATCGGTCAGACGAATGAGGCCGAAGACCGATGCATGTAGACATCATCACGATCCAGCCGCTGATCGCGCTGCTGTTCGGGATACTCATCCTGATCCTGCCGCGGCTGCTGAATTACCTGATTGCCATCTACCTGATCTTCATCGGGCTGGTCGGCCTGTTCCCGCACCTGTTCACCAGCGCAAGCAGCGCGATTTAGGAGCCGCCTCATGAGCACGCAACTCAAGCCGCATGAAAAAATGCCGGAGCATCACAGCACCGACAAGACCCCGACCACCAAGGAAGAAAAGATCGACGCCCAGATGGAGGATTCCTTCCCGGCCAGCGATCCACCCTCCTTCTCGGGCGGCAACCACATCATCGGCGCCCCCAGCGGCCGCGAAAGCGAAGCGCCGTCGCCCGACGCACCCGCGGTGGTGGAAGCCGAAAAGAAGGTCAAGGACGGCAGCGCCAAGACGCCCAAGACCTATTGATTGGCTTTGCCTAACATCATCCGGATTTTCCTGACCAGCGCTTAAAAGCCGCCCCCTAGCCTGCAATGGCTAAGGGGCGGTCACTTTTAGGAGCCGCCATGAAATACGCGACCGAACGACATCCTACTCGCAAGTCTGCACCGCCACAGCCTGCCCTGCCGCCGGCGGATACCGTGCGATGGGTTGCCCGCCGCAAAGCCGAAGTGGTCACTGCCGTGCATAGCGGCATGCTGAGCATGCGCGAGGCGTGCCAGCGCTACAAACTCTCGTCCGATGAATTCCTGGAATGGGAACGGCACTACAAGCAGGGCGGATTGATGGGCTTGCAGGTGGGCGCCAAGCCCCACTAGCTGCCGAGCGCGCCCAGCACGATACTTTCCGTGAGGATCTGCGGCAGGATCACGGGCGTCTTGGCGCCCGGCGCATAATAGAGATAGAGCGGCACGCCAGAGCGGCCATTCTCTTTCAAGAGCGCGGTGATCTCGGGATTCTGGTTGGTCCAGTCGGCCACCAGATAGGCGACATTCTTGGCGGCGAAGGCGCTCTTCACGCTACCCTGTGACAGCACCGCGTCTTCGTTGACCAGGCAGGTGATGCACCAGGCGGCGGTGGCATCCACGAACACCGGACGGTTCGCAGCGCGCAAGGCGGCCAGCTTGGCCGTGGTGTAAGCCTCGCCCAGCTTGGGCGCGGACGCAGCCGGCGTGGCGGCATTGCCCTGCAGGCTGCCCAGCCCCGCCAGCGCAGCGATCAGCACCAGGATCGCAGCGACAGCACCGATGGTGCGGCCACGAGTTTCCAGATCACGTGTCTTGCTCCACAGCCAGGCGGCCAGCGCCAGAAGGATCATGGCGCCCAGTACAAGGATCACGCCACGCGGGCCCACCTCCTGCGCCAGAACCCAGACCAGCCAGGCGGAGGCGGCATACATGGGAAATGCCAGGAACTGCTTGAACGTCAACATCCAGGCGCCCGGCTTGGGAACGAACGCCAGCAGACGCGGCCATATGCCCAAGAGCAGGAACGGCAGCGCAAAGCCGACACCCAGGGAAACAAACACAGCCAGCGCGGACAACGCGCCTTGCGTCAAAGCAAAGCCCAGCGCCGCCGCCATGAAGGGCGCGGTGCAAGGGGCCGCCACGGCCACCGCCAGCACGCCGGTGAAGAACGCGCCCACCAGACCACCACGGCTGGCGAGTCCCTCGCCCGCCGTGACGCTGCCGACTTCGAACAGGCCCGACAAATTGAGGCCGACCGCAAACACCAGCAGCGCAAAACCGGCGACCGCGATGGGCGACTGCAACTGGAAACCCCAGCCAACGGCGGCCCCGCCGGACCGCAGCAGCACGATGGCCAGTCCCAGCACGGCAAAGGACAGCACCGCGCCCAAGGCATAGGAAAAGCTTTCGCTGCGGCCATCCTGGCCGTGGGTGGCAACGGACAGCGCCTTCATCGCCAGGATCGGCAGCACGCAAGGCATGACGTTCAGGATGATGCCGCCCAGGAAGGCAAAGGCGATCGCCAGCCACAGGCTGATGTCATCGCCGCTAGCGGGCGCGGTGAACTCGGCGGGCGGCACAGGACCGGGCGCGGCATTGACCTCCAGCGCCTGCACCGAACCATCCGACGATGTCAGCACTAGCAGGCCTTCGAGCGCGCCGCCGGCTTTCAGCACCGGAGCCGGCGTCAGGCGCAGCACCAACCCATCCTTGGCATAGCCGACCAATTGCGGCGCGGCGTTGCGGATCAGGCCACTGCGAGCAGGAAAGAAATCGGCCGTGGTGGGATGCGCGGCGGCCAGCGACGGCGCAGCGGCATAGACATCCAGCGTGGTGCCCAGCGCATAGGTCACCTTCCAGGGCGAGGCCACCGGCAGCAGCGCGCGCGCCGCGGCGAAGTCTTTCGCAACGGCTGGATCATGCGCCGACGGACCCACCGGCACATCGATGCTCAGATTGGCTTCTTCGGGAATGCAGATCTGCTTGCACACCAGCCAGGTGACATGCGCCTTGATCGTGGCGGTGCCGCTGGCATCGGCGGGCGCGGTCAATTTTGTCAGCAGCCAGGGCGTGCCTTCATAGCCGTAATCCATCAGCGGCCCGACCGGCACGCGCTTGGGGCGCGGCCACTGGATGGCATCGGCCTTCCAGCCCGGAGGCAAGGTCCAGGCGATTTCTGTCGCCGCACCGGCATCGCCCGGATTCTTCCAATAGGTGTGCCATTCCGCGGCGATATTCTCTTCCAGCGCGATGGTGATGCTGCCGCCTGGCGCCACAGCCTTGTCCTCGGCCACAAGACGGGCATGGACTTTCGGGGCCGGCGCATCCTGGGCGACGGCAGGCGCGGCCAGCAGGAGCAAGGACAAAAGAAGGCGTTTCATGGCTGCCATATAGCCCGTTGGCGTGCTATTCGCCAGTTGCGGCAAATGGCACCTATTAGAAATGCGAATAACAGGCGGGACACTGGGGGGACGGCGGTTGGTTACGCCCGATGACGTGAGTGTGCGCCCCACCTCGGACCGCACCCGCCAGGCTATCTTCAACATGCTGCGGCACAAGAATTTTGACATAGGCTTTACACTTGAAGGCGCCGCCGTGCTGGACCTGTTCGCCGGCACCGGCGCGCTGGGGATCGAGGCTATCAGCCAGGGCGCGCGCTGGTGCCTCCTGGTGGATGACAGCGCCGATAGCCGGGCGCTTCAGCGCGAGAATGTCGAGGCGCTGGGCCTGACCGGCGCCACGCGCATCTGGCGGCGTGACGCCACCGATCTTGGCCCCATCGGCCCTTCAGCGGGAGGACCGTTCAATCTGGTGTTTCTGGATCCACCTTACCGCAAGGACCTGATCCCCAAAGCGCTCGCGAGTTTGAAGGATGGCGGTTGGCTAACGGGGAATGCACTGCTGGTGGCCGAGACGAACGCGAGCGAAACGATTGACGCGCCGGGTTACACGTTGCTGGACGAACGCGACTATGGCGAAACCAAGCTGCGCTTTTTAACGCCGGCCAAATAGCTTCTCGATATCCGCCAGTTTCAGTTCGACATAAGTCGGGCGGCCATGGTTGCACTGGCCGGAATGGGGCGTGGCCTCCATCTCGCGCAGCAGCGCGTTCATCTCCTCGGCGTTCAGCCGGCGGCCTGCACGCACGCTCATGTGACAGGCGAGCGTCCCAGAGACCTCTTCCAGCCGCTCTTTCAACGACAGGGCATTGCCGGTTTCGGCGATCTCGTCGGCCAGGTCGCGCACCAGGCCCTTCACATCCAGCTTGCCCAGTATGGCGGGGACTTCGCGCACCACCACGGCATCGGGACCGAAGGCCTCAATCACCAGCCCCAGCTCTGCCAGTTCGGCGGCACGGGCGCTGACGCGGATAACTTCCGACGGGTCCAGGTCCACCACTTCGGGGATCAGCAGCGGCTGGCGGTGGACGCCGCCATTGGCCAGCGCCTTTTTCATGCGCTCATAGACCAGCCGCTCATGGGCGGCATGCTGGTCGACGATCACGATGCCGTCGGCGGTCTGCGCCACGACATAGGTTTCGTGCAACTGTGCCCGCGCCACACCAAGCGGCGTATCGGCCACGGTTTCCGCCGATACCTCTTCCATCCGCACCGACATCGGCACGGAACTGGGCACGTACGCCTGCGGCGCTTCATGCATCCCACCGCCGGAAAAGATGTTGGGCGTCTGGAACGGCGACGGCGCCTGTCTTTGGAACGCCGCCAGCGCCGAGGACGCCACGGTGGTCGAGGCACGCTGGCCGCTGGCTTCGATGGCGTGTTTCAGCGCGCCCACGATCAGCCCGCGCACCAGCCCGGCATCGCGGAAGCGCACCTCGGTCTTGGCCGGATGCACATTCACGTCCACGAAACTGGGATCGCAGTCCAGGAACAGCGCCAGCGCCGGATGACGGTCGCGTGCCAAAAAATCGGCATAAGCGCCGCGCACCGCGCCCACCAAAAGCTTGTCGCGCACCGGGCGGCCATTGACGAACAGGAACTGCATGGCGGCATTGGCGCGGTTGTAGGTGGGAAGCCCGGCATAGCCGGACAGTGAAATACCCTCGCGCCCCGCCTCGACGCGGGCGGCATTGTCGCCGAAGTCTCGGCCCATGATGCGGGCAAGGCGCGGCAACCGACCGTCCATCAGATCGGGCTCGGCGGCCAGATCTAGTGCCCGGCGTCCATCCAGGGTCAAGGTGAAGCCAATATCGGGCCGCGCCATGGCCAGCCGCTTGACCATGTCGGTGATGGCCAAATCTTCGGAACGGGTGGATTTGAGGAATTTCAGCCGCGCCGGGGTGGCATAGAACAGCTCGCGCACTTCGGCGCGGGTGCCGTGCTGGCCCGATGCCAGGAAGGCGGCAGGGCGCGGGCCTTCGATCTTGCCACCATCCACCCTGATCTCGGCCGCTTCCGTGCCCGCCATGCGGCTGGTCAGGCTGAGACGCGCCACCGCGCCGATGGAGGGCAGCGCCTCGCCGCGAAAGCCCATGGTCACGATATGGGAGAGGTCATCCTCGCCACCCACCACCGGCAGCTTGGAGGTGGCATGCCGCTCGATCGCCAGGCGCAGGTCTTCGGCGCTCATGCCGATGCCGTCATCTTCCACCAAGAGCAGGTCGGCACCGCCATTGGAGGCAGCGATGTCGATGCGGGTGGCGCCCGCATCCATCGCATTCTCGACCAATTCCTTGATCGCGGCGGCGGGACGCTCCACCACTTCGCCGGCGGCGATGCGATTGACCGTGCCTTCGGAAAGCCGCCGGATCGCCATCAGGTTTCCGCGAGGTATTGGCGTGTCAGCACTCTGGCCTCTTCCGCGACCGCCTGGTCGAACTGGTATCCGCCCATCAACCGGCCCATCATAATGGTCTCCAGCATGAGGCCGACGGAAATGATCAGAAGGGATTTTGAGTCTGACATAAGGGCACTCTATCAGAGGACTTTGCGATACCGTCCCCGGCCTGCCCGATCGTCAACAGGCTTTAGGGCTTTTTGTCGGCCTTGGGCGCCGTAACCGGGCCGGTCACAGGCTTGTCAGCGGGCTTTGAGGCCGGTGTGACAGGGCCCGGCTGGGCCGCTGCGGGGCGGATCGGCGGGCGGGCTACCATCGGCGCGCCGCGGCCTTCGGCCGGGCTGCCGCCGATTACCACCGTCAACCGCGCCGGGTCGAACAGTTTCCTGGACACCCGCTTCACATCGACCAGAGTCACCGCTTGGATCATGGCGTTGCGGCGGGCGACATAGCCGATATCCAGATTCTGGCGCTGGAAGGCGCCCAGCTGGGCCGCGGTGCCGCTGTTGGACGCAAAGGCCAGCGGGAAGCTGCCGGTCAGATAGGTCTTGGCGTCGTCCAGTTCCTGTTGCGTCGGGCCATTTTTGGAGAACTCGCTCAACGTATCGCGCACCACCTGCACGGTCTGGCGGATTGCGTCGGCGCGGGTGGCGACCGAACCCTGCAGGATGCTGGCCTTGCCGTAGGAGGTCAGCGAAGTGGAAATGCCATAGGTCAGGCCGCGCTTGACCCGCACTTCATCGGTCAGGCGCGAGGAAAAGCCGCCGCCGCCCAGGATGTAATTGGCCACATAACCGGGAATGAAATCCGGATCATGACGCATGATGCCCGGCAGGCCGAAGCTGGCGGTGGGCTGCGGCACCGGCAGCGCAATGACATGCACACCCGGCGCGCCCAGCCGCCCGACATTGGGCAGCTGCGGCGCGCTCGCGCCCGACACCGGCTGGAACGTGTCGCCCAGCAGCTTGGCCAGCACCGGCGCGGTGATGTCGCCGGCGACCGCCACCTTGAGCCCGTTCTTGACCCAGTGCGTACGGGAAAAACTTTTGAGATCGCTGGCATTGATGGCCGAAATGCTTTCGATCTCGCCATTAACGGGATGGGCATAGGCATGGCCGCCGAAGAACTGGCGCATGAAGCCGCGGGAAGCTACGCGCTGCGGCTCGGCCTGCTCCTGCTGCAGGGACTGAATGATCTGGGTGCGCACCCGCTGCAGCGCTTCGCCTTCGAAACGCGGATGCGTCAGCGCCAGCTGCAACAGATGCAGCGCCTCGGGCGCATTTTCCTTCAGGGTGGAAATGGAGATGGTCAGGTAATCGCGCTCGGCCCGTGCGGAGAAGGAAATGGCCTTGTTGGCCAGAGCCTCATGAAAGGCCTTGGAATCCAGATTGCCCGCGCCCTCGTCGATCATGGCGCCGGTGAAGGCGGCCAGTCCCGCTTTTCCCGCCGGATCGTAAGCCGAACCGGCCGGCAGCGAGATGTTGAACGCGACAATGGGAACGGTGTGGTCTTCGGCGAACCAGACTTCCGCGCGTTTGCCCAGATCGATGTTCTGGATGCTGGCGGCCCGTGCCGAAGGCGCCATCAAACAAAGTGCGGGAGCGGCCAGCAAGGTCAAGGCGAGCGCGGCAAGAAGGCGTTTCACTTGGCGCCTCCCGGGATCAGGTAACCGGTGACCGCCTGCTTCTTGGAAAGCAGTTGCGCGGCCTTGCGCACATTCTCCGCGCTGACGGCGCGGATGCGGGCGGGCCATTCATTCACATCGTCCACGGTCAGGCCGATGGTCAGGGCCTGACCGTAGGCGCTCGCCATCGCGAACTGGCTGTCGCGGCGGAAAGTGACACCGGCGATCAACTGGGTCTTGGCGCGCGCCAGGTCGGCATCGCGCGGCAGCGCCAATGCGCTGACCCCCAGCACCTGGTCCATCGCCTTTTCCAGCGCTTCCAGGGTGACGCCGGGACGCGGCACGGCATAGACCGAGAATTCCGCAGCGTCGCGGACATTGCCGTCGTAACTGGCGCCGGCATCGCTGGCCAATTTCTTCTGTTCCACCAGCACACGGTACAGCACCGAAGTCTGGTCGCCGCCCAGCAGCTGGGCAAAAGTTTCCAGTCCTTCGGCCTGGCCGGGCGTGCCCACCGCATAGGACGGTACGCGATAGATGCGGCTGAACACCGGCACCCGCGCATCGGCGCGGGTGATGGACATGCGGGTTTCCGCCAGCCGCGGCGGCTCGGTGAATTCGGCGCGGGGCTGAAGTTCGCGCGCCGCCACCTTGCCATAGGCTTCCTGCGCCATCTTGCGCACCTCATCGGGCGTGACGTCGCCGGCGATCACCAACGTGGCGTTGTTGGGCGCATAATGATGGTCGTAGAAATTCTGTGACGAAACGCGGTCGATGCGGCGCACTTCCTCGGACCAGCCGATCACCGGGCGCCCATAAGGATGGGACAGGTGCAGCGCGGCGCGCATCTGCTCGCCCATCAGGGCCTGGGGCTCGTTCTCCACCCGCATGCGGCGCTCTTCCAGCACCACGTCACGCTCGGGACCGACATGGGAATCGGACAGGTCCAGATTGGCCAGCCGGTCGGCTTCCAGCTTCATGGCCAGCGGCAAGCGGTCCTTGGCAATCTGTTCGTAGAAGGCGGTGTAGTCATGGTCGGTAAAGGCGTTGGTCTCGCCGCCATTCTTGGCGATGGTCTGGGAAAACAGGTCGCCCGGCACCGCCTTGGTGCCGCGGAACATCATGTGTTCGAAGAAATGGGCCAGGCCCGAAATGCCCGGCGGATCATCGACCGCTCCGACCTTGAACCACAGCATCTGGGTGGCGACGGGGGCACGGTGATCGGGGATCACCAGAACCTGCATGCCGTTGGCCAGCGCGAACTGGAAGGTGTTGTTGCCGGTCTGGCGCGGATTGACGGGCGCAGGCTGGGACAGCTTGGCGCGATTGGCGGACTTGTCGGTCTGCGCCGAGGCGCTGAACCCGGCGCACGCCAGGGCCATCACGCAGGCGGCGCGCAGAAAAACGGCTTTAGAACCAGTCAAACCAGCCGCCGCTCTCTTCTTTTTTCACAGGACGCGCCGAGCCCGGCTTCTTGCTGCCCTTGGCGATTTCGGCATCGGCGTTGACCGCCTTGCCGGTGTCGGGCGTGGCGGCCGTGTTCAGCACCCGGTCGGTGAAGCTTCGGTCTGCATTCTGCACCGCGGCGCGCTGGTCGGCGTTCAGGCGGGCGCGAATGGCCGGATCGGCGCGCTGGATCTTGGCATTGGCGAGCAGCATCTTTTCGCCCGGCGTGTAGTTGCCGCGCATGCCGTTGGCCACGGTCTGGGGATCGACATTGGTGAACAGGGCCGCTTCCGCGTTGCTAGAAGGATCCAGCTGGTTGGTCGGCGGGGCGCCGGGCATGGGCGGACGCAGGTTGAAATCGGGCGGGATTACCAGCGGCGCCTTGGTGGTGACCGCGAACTCGTCCGGTGATTTCTTGTTCAGGCCGGCAACCTTGCGGATGGAATCGCAGCCGCTCAGCACGACCGTGCAGAGGCCAAGCGCCAAAGCCGCATTCAACAGTTTCATTTCAGACCTCATGGCCATCGGACGATATCCCCCCGGGTTTCAGGCTTGAGCACATCATACAGGATGGCCACAGCTCCCAGGGTGATCGCCAGATCGGCTATATTGAAGACATACCAGTCATAACCGAAGCCGTAAAAGTGGAAAAAATCCGCCACCCGGCCATAGACCAGCCGGTCCACCAGATTGTTCCCCAGTGCGCCCCCGATGATCAGGCCATAACCGATGGCCAAGGAG
>CAIUTH010000037.1 GCA_903902075.1 uncultured Alphaproteobacteria bacterium | reverse complement strand
GTCTTCAGCAAGCCGGCGACCTTGTCCTTCACCGCCGCATCGCAGCGGTCCTTCAGCACGATGATGTCCGAGCCGGCCTGGTACCAGGGCATGGCCTGCCAGTCCTTCACTTTGCCCTTGTTCAGGGTGACCAAGCCTGCATCGACAAACGCCGAAATCAAATTTACGTCATGGCTGATGGCGGCAAAGCCGTGATCGGACACCAGCGCCACCACCACATCGGGCTGGGCCTTGCGCGCCGCCGCGACCAGGGTGCCGACTATGTTGTCCAGCGCTTCCAGGTTGGCGCGCTTCTGCGGCGTGTCGGGACCATTCTCATGCTCGGTCTCGTCCAGGCTGGACAGGTGCACGGCCGAAAACAAGGGATGGTCGGCGGCGATGAGTGCGGCGGCGGCCTTGCCCTTGGCGATGTCCGCTGCGACCGTGACGCCCAGTGTCTGCTTGAACGTGGTGCCGGAAATCCTGTTGATCCGATCCGCCAGGCCCGGCGTGGACACCGCGCGCACCACCTTGGCGTCGTCCGGCGTATAGGCGCGCCAATATTCGGGAATGTTGTCGGTGATCGACAGGCTGCCCACCGTGGCCGGCCAGCCGAAGGCGAGGGACTTGGCGCCCTTGGCCTTCACCGCATCGAACAGGCTGGGGACCTTCACGTCCTCGGCATACCAGTACCAGGCTTCCATGTTCTTGCCGAAGGGATCGAAGCTCAAATTGCCGGCGATGCCATGCAGGGCAGGTGCAACGCCCGTCACCAATGTCGTGTGGTTGGGATAGGTGACGGAGGGCAATACATCGCGCACGCCATCGGCCCAGGCGCCATCGGTCATCAGCTTGCGCAGGTTGGGCAGGCGCATGTCGCGGACAGGCGCATCGGTGACATCCTTGCTGCGCAGGCCGTCGATGGAGATCATCAGCACCGGATGGGCGGAAGCGGGGGCCGCCACGATCAGGAGAGCAAACAGCAGCGCGCGCATGGATCACCTCTTGGTATCGGTACGCTATCAGGCCTTTGGTTCATGGAACTGCGGCGGAAAGTCCCGTTTTCCGTGGTGAACGGCTGCGTTTGCGGCGATTTCGTGGCCTGCATCTCTAGGAGTTTCTTAAGAATCGCCGTACGAGAATGGGGTCACACTCTTTTGGAGAATGACATGCGCGCGATCGCTGCGGCCCTTGTTGCCACCACCATGACCTTGTCCAGCGCGTTCGCCGCGGATGGCGCGCTGACCGCCGGCAAGCCCGCCGGCACCCGGCAGGCGCAGATCGAAACCGGCGGCGTGCTGCTGGTGGCGGGCATCCTGGCCGTGGCCGCTGTTATCGCCGTGGTGGCGTCCACCACCCAGGGCAAAGGCACGTCTTCTTCGACCGCGACCACGGGCTAGGCAGCGTTATCATCCTGCTGGAAGAGGCCGAAGACGTTCTTTTCGGTATCGATCAGATAGGTGGTCCAGCCCATGCCCTTCACCGCGAATTTCGGCAAGGCCACCAGCGCGCCGGCCGCCTTGGCCTTTTCGGTATAGGCGTCGATTGACGGCACCAGGATCGTGACCACGAAAGCGTTTGGCGACTGCATCGGCTGCACCATGCCGGGCCGTTTCAGCAATCCGCCGCGCATGCCGTTCGGCTCATTCACCTCGATGCGGTAATATTCGATGTCGGCGGCCTCGTAATAGCTGAAGCTCCAGCCAAACACCTCGCCATAGAATTTCTGGGCGCGCTTGCAGTCATCGGCATGGATTTCGAAGTAACAGGGGGCAGGCATCAGTCCAGCTCCATGATGGTGGCGCTGCCGGCCTGGATGCGCTCCAGCAGCATGGGACATTCGGGCACCATCCGCTCCATCCAGTAGCGGGCGCACATCAGCTTGTCCTTGTGCAATTGGTCGTCCTTGCCAAGGCTGACCTTGGCCATCTTGCCCCACATCAGCGCCAGCATGGTGATGCCCATCAACCGCAGGTAATCGGTGGCCCCGGCGCCCGCGTCATTGGGGTTCTTCATGCCGTTGGCGGCCAGCCACATGGTGGCGGCCTGCAACGCTTCGGTGCCGCGCTTCACGCCCGACACGAACGGCTTCATGGCATCGGCTTTTTCATGTTCGCCGATCCAGCCGGTCAGCAGGCCGAACAGCGCCATAGGCGCGGCGCCGCCCTTGCGGCCCAGCTTGCGGCCCACCAGGTCCATGGCCTGCACGCCGTTGGCACCTTCATAGACCATGTTGATGCGGGCATCGCGAACGAACTGCTCCACGCCATTGTCGCGGATATAGCCGTGACCGCCATAGCATTGCATGCCCAGGTTGGCGGCCTCGAAACCCATGTCGGTGCCGAAGGCCTTGATCACCGGGGTCATCAGGTCTTCCAGCAATCCGGCGGTTACCGCTTCTGGCCGCGTGGATTGCGCAATGGAAATGTTGAGCGTTGTCCAGGACGCCAGCGCCCGCAGTCCTTCCACGGACGCGCGTGCCTGC
>CAIUTH010000036.1 GCA_903902075.1 uncultured Alphaproteobacteria bacterium | reverse complement strand
GATTGATGCCGGCAACGGCGTCCAAGCCCAAGCCGGCCCCGGCACGCATGCCGCCATCGTCGCAGCCGGCGCTGACGCAAATCGAAGAGGTGCTGGCGCCATCGCACCAGCCTGCGCAGGCGCAAGTGGTGGAAGGTCTGATCCGCCGCGCGCTGAAGGCGGCGGGTCTTCTGCGCTAGATCCGTCCCAGCAGGATCAGGATCAGCACGATCAACAGGGCAAGGCCCAACCCGCTTGACGGACCATAGCCCCAGCCGGTGCCCTTCACCTCATCGCAATGAGGCTCGCTGGCCAGCTTCGGCGCCAAACGTTATCCTGGGACTAGTCGCTACTACGGCACCTCCGGCAACAGTTTCGTGGCGGCGGTGTAATTCGGGCCGCGGTTACGCGCAGTGGCGGTGACAGCTGGCGGGGAGAGTGGCGATCCCGCGTCGCCCCATTTCTTCGACCAGACCATTAGCTATGCGCGCGGGATGCTGCGCTCGGTCTGTTTCTGGCCCGACGAACTGAAAGGCCATGTCGCGCGTATCTACCATCCAGGCGAATAAGCCGTCATACTTCCCCAAAAATCGGGGGAAGCGATGAAAAAGAAACTGCTTTTGACGTGCGCGCTCATGCTGCTGTCATCATCGGCCCAGGCGCGCGAGGTCTGGACCAAGGACCAGGCCAACCAATGGTACGGCAAGCAGAAGTGGCTGGTGGGCAGCAACTATATCCCCGCCGACGCCATCAACCAGCTGGAGATGTGGCAGGAGGGTAGCTTCAATCCCGCACAGATCGACAAGGAGCTGGGCTGGGCGCAGGGCTTGGGCATGACCACCATGCGGGTGTTCCTGCATGACGCGCTCTGGCAGCAGGACGAAGCCGGTTTCAAGAAGCGCATGGACACGTTCCTGGCGATCAGCGCCCGTCACGGCATCAAGCCGATGTTCGTGCTGTTCGACAGCTGCTGGGACCCCAACTACAAGCTTGGCCCGCAGCATCCGCCCATCCCCGGCGTGCACAATTCCGGCTGGGTGCAGTCGCCCGGCGCCAAGGCGCTGGCCGATCCCGCGCACTATGCGCTGCTGGAATCCTTTGTGAAGGGGGTGGTTGGTGCCTTCGCGCATGACGAACGCATCTTGGGCTGGGATGTGTGGAACGAGCCCGACAACACCAATGGCAGCTCCTACCAGGACACGACCCAGGCGCGTTACGACCAGGTCGCGTTCCTGCTGCCAAAGGTTTTTGAGTGGGCGCGCAGCGCTGACCCGTCACAGCCGCTGACCAGCGGCATCTGGCATCACGATCACTGGGAGAACCTGGCCAGCCTGAACAGCGTGGAAAAGACCCAGCTCACCCAGTCCGACGTGATCAGCTTTCATGATTACAGCTGGCCGGAAACCTTCGAGGCGCGAGCGAAATCGCTAGAGACCTATGGCCGTCCCATCATCTGCACCGAGTACATGGCGCGGGGCGCAGGCTCGACCTTCGATACCATCCTGCCCATCGGCAAGAAGCGCAATGTCGGCATGATCAATTGGGGCTTCGTCAACGGCAAGACCCAGACCGACATGCCCTGGGACAGCTGGCAGCGACCTTATACCCTGCGGCCGCCGACCGTGTGGTTCCACGATATCTTCCGCGCGGACGGCAGGGCGTACCGGGCGCGGGAAATCGCCATCATAAAAAGGCTGAGCGCAGCGCCCAGGACCATCGTGCCGGCCGAATAGATCACTTCCATGGTGTGGGCTCCGGGATGAAGTCGGTGGGTGCCTCGGCATGTTCCGAGCCGAAGTCGGCCGGCGAGACGATTTCCAGATATTCCATGTCGGGGGAGTAATCGAACAGGTAGTGCACCATGCCGGGGCGCTGGTGCACCACATCGCCTTCTTCCACCAGGGTGACCTTGTCCTCATACATGAACTTGGCCCAGCCCTTCATCATCACCACGATCTGGAAATCGCAGACGTGATAGTGCCAGCCGGTGCCTTTGGTGGGCGGCTCATTGGCCTTCACCAGATGGGCGATCACCTTGCCGTTTGTGGCGCCGGCGATGCCCAGATCGCGGTACAGGAAGAAATCGCGCAAGCCGCCACGCTTGAATTCGGTATCGCCCGGTTTGACATGGCTGAAGAAGGTGCTGGTCGGCTCCTGGCCCATTGCGGACTCCCATGCTGCGCCGCATCATTAAGGCACCAAATCGGAACCTTGGAAAGAGCCAATAAAAACGAGGCTTGACGCACGATTCTGCGGCAGACCGCCGAAAAAATGTGCGTCGCAACAGGATTCTAGGTGGTGGGACCCATCACTGTGACGCCATGGGCCTTCCACACCGGTACCGCCGCGGGCGCGGTGATGAAGCTCAAAAAGGCCTCGGCATTTTCCGAGGCATTGCTGGCGGCGGCGATCCCGCCGGTAAAATCCACGCTGGCGCCATAGACATCCGGGACAGGCCCGGCCAGCACGACATCCTTGTTCGCCATCAGCTCAGGTACCATCTGCAGGGCGATGTCCGCACTCCCCGAGGTCAGCGCCGTCACCGCCAACCCCTGCACCGGCACGCGCTAGACGCCCTTGAAGTCGGCGCCGGACAACATGCGGTCGATCACCGGGCCTGCCGAGGTGCCGGCCCTGGGATCGGCATAGGCGCCCCCCCTGGCCGCGAGCAACGCGGCGCGGAATTTCTCCGGCGTGGAAACATCGGGCACCGATGCGCCCGCCTTCACGCCCACGCCGACCGTGATATGGCCCAGGGGCGTCATGCCGGAGACGGTGGACAGGGTGATGATGTCGGCAGTGGGCTGCAACACCACATCGACGGGACCGTCCGTCTTGAGCGCGGCAAGCGTCTTGTCGCGCGAGCCGCCCGCCACCGTCACGGAAATGCCGGTTTGCTGGGTGAATTGCGTGGCCAGCGCGGCAACGCCCGGCGCCGCTGAAGCCGGCGTCAGCGCGGTGAGGGCGGCACTGCTGGCGGGCGCGGCCAGCAGTGTCAGGATCAAGACGGTGAGACTGGAGTGCCTTGGAAACCACATGCGACAGATCAACAAGCTATCGCGGATGCTGTTCCCCGTCAGGACCCGCTCATATTGGCCTTGAGGTCTACCTTCAGCACGTCGCTCATGTACTTTTTCTCGGACACGAGCAGAGCTTCCATGGTGCTGCCCTTGTGAATCATGGACGCGTCATAATCCAGAGTCACCCAGCCGGTATAGTTCTTCTGGATCAGGAATTTTTGCGCGGCGGGGAAATCCACGCCGCTGGAATCGGCATCGCTCATGGCACGGAACCAGCCATGGCCGCCGGCTTCCTCGCCGCTGCGTGGCACCGCCACGACACGGCTGCCCTTCAGCTTGGTCGGCGCGCCTTTATAGTGGATCGCCGTGATGCGCGGCCAGTATTTGGCGAATACTTCTTCGATCACATTGCCGCCCAGCACCAGATGCGCCAGGTCGGCCGTCATCCAGACATAATTGGGATCGGTCTCCTTCATCAGCAGGTCGATCTCATGCTGGCTCTGGACCAGCGAACCGACATGCGGATGCGGCGCCAGCTTCAGACCGTCCTTGATGGTTTCCTTGCCGATGCGGTTCATCGCGGCGGCGCAGCGCTTGATCTGCTCGTCATTGGTGTCATAGCCCTTGGGGCGCGGACCCATGTTCATCTTGAAGTGCTTGCAGTAGCCGAACGGCTTGATGAATGTGCGGGCGAAGGCGATGTGGTCCTTGACCGATTTGTCGATCAGGTCGGGGTCGTAGAAATTGGTGGTGAAGTTGCCGCCGCCGCCATTGGAGCAGGTCGCCATCTGGATATGGTGCTCATCCATGATCTTTTTAAGGGCGAGCGGCTTGTCGAGATAGTTGATGATGTTATGGCGGAACGGCTCGACGCCGGGGAAGCCCAACTTGGAGCCGACCTTGATGGCGCCCTCGATATCGGTCTCCCAGGAAATCGGGCTGAAGGCATAACGGAACGGCAGCTTGCCAGACGCTGTGGCGGCCTGGCCCGGGTTAGCCAGCGCGGCGGTGCCTGCCAGCGCGGCGGATGTCTGCAGGAAATGGCGGCGCGTGAATGTCATGGATCCCTCCGGGTCTTTTCTGGTTGCGGCAAGACTGGCATGGCGGCCACGCGCCTGTCTCTCCCAAAACCATGTTGCACTGAACCAAAAGCGGCTTTTGGACGTAGACAGGGGCAGAAAACTTCCCCAGAAAAGACACATGTCCAGGATCAAAGCCCTGATGGCGGCCGGCGCCGCAGCGCTGGCGTCGGCCTGCTCGCCCTTCGCCGCAATCAATCTTCTGGTGCCCAAATCGGGCTATGCCGTGCACCGGGCGCTGGCCTTTGGCAGCGACCCGCGCCAGAAGCTGGACATCTATGTGCCGGCCGGCGCGAAGGGCCCGATGCCGGTGCTGCTGTTCCTGTATGGCGGCGGTTGGCAGGCGGGAAGGCGCACCGACTACCGCGCCTTCGGCCAGGCCTTCACCAGCGCCGGCATGGTGGTGGCGGTGGCCGACTACCGCCTTTATCCGCAGGTGAAATTTCCCGGGTTTGTCGAGGACGCGGCCGGCGCGCTGGCATTCCTGCACGACCATGTCGCGCACTATGGCGGGGATCCGAACCGCATCTTTGTCAGTGGCCATTCGGCCGGTGCCTACAATGCGGTGATGCTGGCGTCGGAGCCCAAATTCATCGAGGCCAGGGGCGGGCGGCTGGGCTGGATCCGGGGCGTCATCGGCATGTCCGGGCCCTATGACTTCCTGCCGATGAGCGATCCTGTTTATGTCGACATGTTCCACGGCACCAACAATCTGGAGTCCATGCCGACCAACCATGTCGACGGCGTGCGCCAGCCGATGCTGCTGGCCACCGGCACCGCCGACACCACGGTGGACCAGGGCAATACCGACCGCATGGCGGACAAGCTGCGCTCCTTCGGCAGCGAGGTGAAGGTGATCAAGTACAAGGGCATCGGCCATGTCGGGCTCATCCTGTCGCTGGTGCCGGGCTTTCGCAAAATGACCAGCCTGCGCCAGGACATGATCGACTTCATCCGTTCGCACTGATGCCCCTCACCCTTCGACAAGCTCACGGTGAGGATTTAAGCTCGTCCTCATGCTGATCCTGTCGAAGCATGAGGTTGTGTGACCTATGCCGTCTGCCAAAAGCCATATCCTGCCCGACCGCCTGAAGCCGGGATTGAAGCTGGTGTTCTGCGGCACGGCGGCGGGACGCCAGTCGGCGCTGCAGCAGGCCTATTATGCCCACGGCCAGAACAAGTTCTGGACCACCCTGCACAGAATCGGACTGACGCCGCACCTGTTCGCGCCGCAGGGCTATGAAGGCTTGTGGGAATTGGGCATCGGCCTCACCGACATTGCGAAGCATGTCTATGGCATGGATCACCAGCTGCCCAAGGATGCGCTGGGCCCGGGAGCGGTGACGGCCCTGAAGGCGCGCATTCTCAAAGCCAGGCCACGCATTCTCGCCTTCACCAGCCTCAATGGTGGACGCAAGGTGATGGGATCGAAGGCCGTGGCGGGCGAGCAGCCGCATCTGATCGGCGAAACGCGGGTTTTCATCCTGACATCGCCATCGCCGCTGGCCGCCAATCACTGGGACATCAATCCTTGGCGCGCGCTTGCGCGCGCAGTCAAAGACCTATGAGCCGCGAACTGGCGAAAGCCGTTAAGGCTTGGATCAGGGCAGCGCCGCGGTGGCGGTGCGGACCGGCAGCGCCTCGAAGCGCACGCAATGTTCGCTGCCCGGCGCGGTCTCGCACATGGCGGCGGGATCGTCGGCCAGGCTGACGCGGTAATTACCGATGGCCGGATCGGCGGCGGCAAAGTTGGTCTGGATGATCTGCGCCCCGGAGGCAAAGGCCGCATCACGCCTCGCGGTCCTGTTCGCCCGCGCCTCGCGCGTGTCTTCATCCGCGCGGGTGGTGACGATGAAACCGTTGCGGACCGCGGCCTGAATGCGCGCACCATCCTTCACCGGATCAGTAATGGAGATAAAGGCGGCCAGCGGCGAGGTCTCGTCGGCGGTCACGAACATGGCGCGGCCTTCTAGCGACTGGCGCGCGCCCTGATACAGCCTGGCCTTGGCGGCGCTGTCATCCAGCATAAAGATCACCTTGCCGCGCGCCGCGCCCAGCTTGGGCCAGGCATGGGCCATGGCGGAACCGCGCAAGCTGGCGTGCGTGCCCTGCATCTGGTCGGGTGTGATGATCTGATCGGCCGCGAAGGCGGCGCGGATTTCGCCGTCCAGCGCGTCCAGCGCCGCTTCCTCGCACAGCAGTGGTTTGGTGGCGCCGGGCATGGGTGTCCTGGTGTCGTTGGTCTTCAGCGCGATAACGATGGGCAGGTGGCGGGGATGGGCTTTCGACCAGTCGGAGACCTGCTTCAGGCAATCCGCCAGCGCCAGGCATGAGGACTGATAGTCCACGTCCAGCACATGGATAACCTTGAAGCCGGGCACGGCCATGGCCTTGACGTAGTCTTCCGGCAACAGATCCGTCGCCATGCTGGCGCCGGCGGGCGACTTGTAGGCGCCGCCCTGCGGGTCGTAGGCGACATCGAAGGACAGGGCACGCACATCGTTGTCGAGCTGGGCCACGATCGCGGGCAGGGCAAAGTCCAGCGCCTCGGCGTCCTTCTTGCCGCCCATCCGGATCAGGCCCATCAGGGCGCTATTGGGCCGCTGCTTGTAGCTTTGCGCCGTCCCCACCACCTGCACCTGATCGATGCGCAGGTTGGCATCCATCCATGCGGCGCTGCAGTGTTCATCACAGGCCCGTGCCTTGATCACGGACGATGGGGGAAGGGCCGTCTGCGCCGCGGCCGGGGCTGTCGATGAGAACAGGCCGGCCTGGACGGTTGCGAACGCAATGGCGGGAAGCAGGACGGAGGCGGCGAGGAAATGGCGGCGCATCGTCCCGGCTTTCTTTTATCAGGCGCGTCTTGCCACGGTGAGACCCGCGACCAGCAGCACCAGGAAAATGATCAGGAAGATGAAGAAGAGCGTCTTGGCGATGGCGATGGACGTGCCGGCGATGCCGGTAAAGCCCAGCAGGCCCGCAATCAGGCCGATCACCAGGAAAATCATTGCCCATTTCAGCACGGCAAACTCCGTATTTCGAAATCCTACAGACAGGAAACTCGAAAACGGTTGCTTAAGTTCCCGCGGCTATTTCGCCGCCAGGGCGGAACTATTGCGGTTTGGGCACGTCCCGCAGCCGCGTCGAACCGCGGGTTGCGTCGTGCAGCAGTTGTTCCGCCGGCTTGCCGGGAGACGCCGTGCTGGGCGCGTTCTGGGTGACCGGCATGGGGAAGCTCAGTGCCCAGTCGACAATGGCCTTCACCGCCGCGGCGAGCGCCTGTTGCAATGCCTGCACCGCCGCGCCGACGCTGTTGACTGATGCCGAACCCGTCTGCGTGGTGGAAAAGCTGCCGACAATGACGCGGCCATGGGACGTGGTCAGCTTGCAGGTGATACTCACCCCCACGCCAGGAACGCCGTCCGGCGTGCTGTAATGGGCGGCGAAATCCTTGACCTCGATGGACAGGTTGTAGTCGGCATGCAGCGCCGCTTCCTCGGTCGCCACCGCATCGATCCGGCCCGATGCTTCAAAGCCGTCCAGGATGGCATGCTGCACGATGGGCGACAGGCGGTCGGGATAGGTCGCCTTGGCGTAGAAATCCATGGTGCCGTCTGGCTGGAACAGGGCGACACGTTCGCTGTCCAGCGCGCTGGAAACATACGGGTGCAGGATGCTCAGCGCCCACGGCACCTTTGCACCGCCGCTCGCGGCGGCCGGAAAAGTCGGCTTCACGACATAGATGGGGCTGGACTCGGGCGGGCCTATCAGGTCCTTGCCGCAGCCGGTCAGCACGAACGCTGAAGCGCCTGCCAGGAACATGTTGTTTAGAATTTGGCGCCGCTGGATCATTTGCCGTCCCCTTTGGGTTCATAGCCTTTGCGCCGGTCGCCGAACAAAAGCTTGGTCGGCGTGCGGTTGAGCTGGTCGGAGAATTGGGTGAGGTTGGCCACCAGCCGCCGCATCTCGCCGATCAGGTCGGACAGTTGCGCCAGCCCGTCGCCATTGATGAAGGCGTCGGCATCGTCGGCCACCTTGCCGTATTTCTGGATGGTGAGGTCCACATGGCTGAGGGTGGGCCGAAGATTGTTGGACGCATCGCTCAGGTTCGCCATCGCCTTGTTGGCGTTGGCGATGGTGGCGTCGATGTCGGCGCTGCGCCGTGCGACCGCCTGGGTGGTCTCGTCCAGGTTGGCCAGCACATGCGCGATGGCGCGGCGGTTGTCGTCGCTCAGCAGGTCGTTGAGCCGCGAGGCCGCGACATTCAGTTTGGCGACCACTTCGGGCGCCGATTGCTGAAGCTGGGCGAAAGTCGACTGCTTGGTGCGCAGCACGGGATATTTCTGGCCTTCGCGCGCCACCAGCAGTGGGGAGTTGGCAGAGCCGCCGCTGATCTCGACAAAGGCGCCGCCGGTCAGCCCCTGGCTGTCGATCGAGGCGATGCTGTCCTCGCGGATGTTGAGATTGGGCTGCACCTGCACGGTGACGATGACGCGCGACGGATCGGCCGGATCAAAGGATAGGTCGGTGATGCGCCCCACCTCGATGCCGTTGTAGCGGGTGAGGGTACCCTTGCCCAAACCGGTGACCGGGCCTTTGAAGTTGGCCTGGTAGTAGGCGTATTCTTGGCTGTACTGCACCCCCGCCAGCCACAGGATCGTCACCACCAGTCCCACCGCGCAGGCCAGCACAAAGGTGCCGACCGCCACATAATTGGCTTTGGTTTCCATCTTTACGCCTCCTCAGACGCCAGCGCCGCTCGTCCGCGCACGCCTGAAAAATAGTCCTTGATCCAGGGATCGTCGCTCTTGCGCAGTTCGGCAATGGTGCCGATCACCAGTTTCTTGTTCACCAGCACTACGATGCGGTCGGTGATGGCGCGCAAGGTGTCGATGTCATGGGTCACCAGGAAAACGGTAAGGCCCAGCGATTTTTGCAGCTGCTTGATCAGTTCGTCGAACTGGTTGGCGGAGATGGGATCCAGCCCCGCGGTGGGCTCGTCCAGGAACAGCAGTTCGGGGTCCAGCGACAAGGCGCGGGCCAGGCCGGCGCGCTTCTTCATGCCGCCCGACAGTTCGGACGGGAATTTGTCGCCGGCATCGGGGGGCAGGCCCACCATGGCCAACTTCATCTCGGCGATCTCGTCCATCAGCGTCTGGCTCATGCTGGTATATTCGCGCAAGGGCACCTGGATATTCTCCGCAACGGTCTGGGACGAGAACAGCGCCCCTTCCTGGAACAGAACGCCCCAGCGCATCTGCAGTTTTCGCATTTCCGGGCTTTCGATATCGCCCAAGGTGGAATGGCCCAGCGCCTCGATCTCGCCTTCCAGCGGGCGGATCAGGCCGATGATGGAGCGCAGCAGAACCGACTTGCCGGTACCCGAGCCACCCACCACGCCCAGCACTTCGCCGCGATAGACGTCCAGGTCGATATGGTCGTGCAGGATCTTGGTGCCGAAGCCGTTGACCAGGCCGCGGATCCTGATGACCACATCCTTTTCGGTTTTGGCTTTTTCTTTTGTCTTGTTTTCGGCCATCAGATCCCCAGTACCGAAAACATGACGGAGAAGGCCGCATCCATGACGATCACCAGGAAGATGCCTTCCACCACAGATCGGGTGGTCAGCATGCCGACGCTGGCGGCATTGCGCTCCACCTGGAAACCTTCGTAGCAACCGACCAGCGCGATCACCAACGCAAAGACCGGCGCCTTGATCAGGCCCACCAGCATGGTGTTGACGGTCACCGCTTCGGCAAGCTGGCGCATGAAGACCGGGATGGTGATGCCGAGCTGGAAATAGCACATGAAGGCGCCGCCGATCAGGCCCATGATGTCGGAATAGAAAGTGAGAAGGGGCAGGGCGATCACCAGCCCGATGATGCGCGGCAGGACCAGCGTGTCGATGGTGTTAAGGCCCATGGTCTGCATGGCGTCGATCTCTTCATTGACGCGCATGCTGCCGATCTGGGCGGTGAAGGCGCTGCCGCTGCGGCCCGCCACGATGATGGCGGTGATAAGTCCGCCGATCTCGCGCAACACGCCCACGCCCAGAAGATTGATGGTGAAGACTTCGGCGCCGAAACGCTTGAGCTGGTCGGCGCCCTGATAGGCCAGCACCACGCCGATCAGGAAGGCCAGCAGGCCGACGATGGGCAGGGCATTGATGCCGGTCTCTTCCACTTGGTGGAACATGGCGGCGACGCGCATCTTGTGTCCGGGGCTGGCGATGGCCTCGCCCGTCTCCACTGTCACCCGGCCCAGATATCCCAGCATGGAGATGGTCTGGTGATAGGCATGCATGGTGGCGCGGCCAATCTTGTAGAGCCGGCCGCGCAGACCCGTGGGGATGCGCAATTTGTGCGGCTCGCTCTGGCGCTCCTGGTCCAGGGTCTCGAACAGCGGCTTGTAAAGGTCGGGAACGGCGAAGGTACCGACGTTGCTTCCGGCCGCTTCCAGCGCCCGGCGCGTGCGCAGCACCAGCCAGGCCCCGGCGCTGTCCAGCCGGGAAACCTTGCTGGCATCGATGCTGACTTCGCCTTTTATTTTATTGGCGCCTTCGGCGCCGGGGCCGCCCAGGTCCAGGCCGCTCAGCTCCCGGTCCAGCCGCGCGCTTTCGGCGATGGTCCAGGCCCCGCCCAGGAACAGCGTGCCGCCTTCCCGGTCCAACTTGAACCAGGCTTCCGGCTCGTCGGAAACAGTTTCGATGCTTGTCATGGACCCCTGCGGTAACTTGGAACAATGCGCCGATACGGCGGAAAGTTCCATGAGTTCCAGCGGGATGATTACTCGGCAGGGCCATAAATCGTCTTCGGCGCATGGGGATGGCGGCGGACCCCCTTGAGCATCAGCCGCACCGCCTCGTAATGGATGGCCACCATCACCTTCAGGGTCATCAGGGGATAGCGCAGCAGCATGCGGGCCAGGGCCCCGTCGGTCAGGGCCTTGCGCGCCCCGGCGAAGCTGGCGTTCAGGATGGGGCGCCCGGCTTCCTCTTCATGGATGGCGACCGCGATATCCGCGCCCGGCGGGCGGATGCGGAAATGATAGCGGCAATCGCGCGACAGGAAGGGCGAGACATAGAACTGCTTGGGGCAGCCATGTCGCACCAGTTTTTCGTCGCTGCCTGCCGGCAACACATAGGCGTGCCGTTCGTCATAGGTGTTGTGGACTTCGTAGATGATCGCCTTCAGCGCGCCCCGTTCGTCGTCGCAGAACCAGACGCTGAGGGGATTGAAGACATAGCCCATGATGCGCGGATAGCAGAGGACGCGGCGCCGTCCCCCCGCGCTGATGCCGGCCTTGGCCAGCAGGTCGTCCAGCCAGACGTTCACGGGACGGCCATCGCCGTGATCGCGGTCCTGGAAACTGAGTAGCCCGCCCCGGTTGTAGGCGAACAGGTAAAGGCGGCGGTCCAGTTCGAGCAGCTCGTCCAAATCCAGCAGCATGGCGAAGACGCGGTACTTGAAGCGGTGATGCCTTGGCGTGATCCGCCGGTGCATCACCCAGCCTTCATACAGGGCCGAGCCGGTCGCCAGGGGCGGGGGGGAGTTCATCCTCCATTTACGCGCTTCGCCGGGGGGCAGATCAAGCCATTGATCCAACTCGCCCCCCGTCCCGTAAATCCGCTATGTTGGCCCATGCTCTGCGCCCCTCTTTCTCGGTCTTCCGCCCCGGCCCCCGCCGGTCAGCCGTGGTATTGCGCCTGCCCATGAAGCCCGAAGTGCTGGAAATGAACGCCCTTTTGGGCCGGGTGGCGTCGGAACGCGACCGGACGGCCTTTGCCGCCCTGTTTTCCCATTTCGCCCCCCGGGTGAAGGCGTATCTGCTGCGCCAGGGCGCGCCCGCCTCGGTGGCCGAGGACCTGGCCCAGGAAGCCCTGCTCAGCCTGTGGCGCAAGGCGCACCTGTTCGATCCGGCCAAGGCGTCGGTGGGGACCTGGCTGTTCACCATCGCCCGCAACCTGCGGATCGACGCCATCCGCCGCGAAAAGCGGCCCGAGCTGGACCCGGAAGACTTCATGCCGGACAGCGCGCCCGCCGCCGATGAAGGCCTGGTCCAGGCGGACGATGAATCCCGCCTGCGGCAGGCGCTGAAAGACCTGCCTGCCGACCAGATCCAGGTGGTGGAATTGTCCTTCTTCGCCGACAAGGCGCACAGCCAGATCGCCACCGAACTGGGCATCCCGCTGGGCACCGTGAAGTCGCGGCTGCGCCTGGCCATGTCGCGTCTCAAGCGTGCGCTGGGAGACGCGGAATGATCCATCACCATCCCGGCGAAGACCTGCTGCTGGCCTATGCCGCCGGCGCCGCCGATGAGGCGCTCAGCCTGATCGTCTCCACCCACATGAGCTACTGCGCCATCTGCCGGTTGCGCGGGAAGAAGCTGGACAGCCTGGGCGGCGCGCTGCTGCAGGAATTGCCGCCCGCGCCGCTGGGCGAAGGTGCGCTGGACAATGTGCTGGCGCGGCTGGACGCGGTTGCGCCTTACGAACGCCCCATTCGCGTCGCCAGCCGGGACGGCACGCCGGCGCCGCTGCGCGCCTATATCGGCGGCGATCTTTCCACCGTGCGTTGGCGCAAGATGGGCCCGCGCCTGTCCTATGCGCCGCTGTTCAAGCGCGGCAACGTGACGGCCGGCCTGATCAAGGGCGTGCCCGGCGCCGACAGCGGGGTGCACAGCCATCACGGGAGCGAATTTACCGTGGTGCTGCAAGGCGGTTTCACCGATGTGACCGGCAATTACGGTCCCGGCGACCTGCAGATGATGGAAGACGGCATGTCCCACAATGTCGTGGCCGATCCCGGCGAGGATTGCATCAACCTGGCGGTGACCACCGGGCCGCTGAAGTTCGAAAGCCTGCTGCAAAGGATTGCAGCACCCCTGTTCGGCTTCTAAAACGCTTCTTCCATTTTCTGGGAGACGCGCGTGGAACAAGTCCGCCTCGGCAATACCGGCCTGAAAGTCTCCCGCATCTGCCTGGGGACCATGACCTATGGCAGTCCCAAATGGCGTGACTGGGTGCTGGACGAACAGGCCAGCCGCCCCTTCATCAAGCGCGCCCTGGAAGCGGGCATCACCTTCTTCGACACCGCCGATATCTATTCCAATGGTGCGTCGGAAGAAGTTGTGGGCCGCGCGCTGCGGGACCATGCCGCCAAGCGCGAGGATTACGTGCTGGCCACCAAGGTGTTCTTCCCGGTGGATGGCCGCCATGGCGGCCTGTCGCGCAAGCATATTCTGCATGCCATCGACGACTCGCTGAAGCGGCTGGGCATGGATTATGTCGATCTCTACCAGATCCATCGCTTCGACCATCACACGCCGGTGGAGGAAACCGTCGAGGCGCTTCACGATGTCGTGAAGGCCGGCAAGGCCCGCTATATCGGCGCTTCGTCGATGCATGCCTGGCAGTTCGCCAAGTACCTGGCCACCGCCGACAGGATGGGGATGACGAAGTTCGTCTCCATGCAGAATTTCTACAATCTGGTGTACCGCGAGGAAGAGCGGGACATGCTGCCCCTGTGCCGCGACCAGGGTGTCGGTGTCATTCCGTGGAGCCCGCTGGCGCGCGGCTTCCTGGGCCGCAGCCATGCCAATGCGCTGGACAAGGAAAGCACCCGCGCCAAGAGCGACAACATCCTGGACATGCCGTTCGATGACAACGACATGGAGACGCTGCGTCGGGTCGAGGAGACGGCGAAAAAGCACGGCAAGAACAACGCCCAGATCGCCACGGCCTGGCTGCTGGCCAAGGGTATCACCGCGCCGATCGTCGGCGCCTCCAAGATGAACCATCTGGAAGACGCCATCGCAGCGGCTGAAATTAAATTGTCGGACGACGAGGTCGCGTATCTCGATGCGCCTTACAAGGCCAAGCCCGTCGCGGGGAACCTCCGCTAAAACAAAAAGGGCGCCGCAAGGGCGCCCTTTTTTATTCCGGTGATGGCCCTCTTACAGCGGCCACCAGTCGAGCTGGTTCTTGTAGGCTTCGTCCGAAGCCTTCTGCTCCCAGCCGCCGCCCAGCGCATTGTACAGCGCCAGGCTGGCTTCCAGGCGTGACAGCTTGGTCTGCACCAGCGACTGCTGGGCATTGAACAGTAGCTGCTGGTTGTTCAGCAGCGAGACGATGTCGATGGTGCCTTCGCGGTACTGAAGCTCGGAGATGCGGAAGGCTTCGGCATCGGCCTTGACCTGGATTTCCACCAGCGCCAGCTGGTCGGTGGTGCTTTTCACCGTGCCCAGTGCGCTTTCCACGTCGCTGAAGGCGGTAAAGACAGTCTTGCGATAGGTGGCCACCAGTTCCTGCTGACGCGCCTGTGCAAGATCGTTCTCGGCATGGATGCGGCCGCCATCGAAAATGCTCTGCAGGATCGATGCGCCGATGCTGAAGGCGAAGCCCGCCGGGTTGAACAGGTTGGACAGCTGCGACACCGGGCCATAGCCGGCGCTGCCGGTCAGGCTGAGCGAGGGGAAGTACAGGGTGCGGGCCGCATCCACATTGGCGTGGGCCGCAAAGAGATTGGCTTCGGCCTGGGCGATGGAGGGATTGCGCAGCAGCAGTTCCGACGGCATGCCGGGCTGCACCATGGGCGGGGTGATGCCGTCCAGGTTCTGCGCCTTGATGTCGTAACCTTCCGGTGCGCGGCCCAGCAGGATCGCCAGCGCGTAACGGCGTTCCTTTTCGCTTTCGATCAGGCCGGGCAGGGTGGATTCCTGCTGCGCCAGCAGGGCCTGCTGTTCGGCCAGGTCCAGATTGGAGGACACGCCGCTGTTCACCTTGGCCTGGGTGATGGCCAGGATGCGCTTGGCGGCGGCGATGTTGGCGTTGGCGATCGCGATGCGTTCGCGGAACGCCAGCACGCTGAAATATTCGTCGGCCACCTGGGCTGCGGTGGAAATGCCGACCACCGCAGCGGCGTAACGCTGGGCGCGCAAATTTTCGCGCGATGCCCTCAGGTCCAGATACTGAGTGCCGAAGAAGCCCTGCTGGTATTGCGCGGTCAGGCCGGCGGTGAAGGCATTGCGGGCGCGCGGGATGGCGGAGTTGCCGCCGCTGCGGGTGACGCCGATGGAGCCGCCCAGGGTGGGAAACAGTGCCGCCAGCGCGGCGCCGTCATTGGCCTCGGCCTGCAGCACGCGGGCCGCGTAAATGGCGAGGTCGAGATTTTCCTTCTGTGCCGTCTCTTGCAGCGGCACCAGCTCTTCGGCGCCGTACTTGGACCACCAGTCATTCTGGGGCCAGACCGGCGCGTTGCTCGCCATCGGCGCGGAGAAGCCGGACGGCACGTCGCCGGGGCGGTCCAGCGGGGTGGGATTGGCGGTACAGGCGGCGATGCTGACCGCAAGCACGCTGGCGCTTACGCCACGAAGAAAGGCGCCACGAAACAAGGACTTCATTGAACTCTCTTTGCCAAAATGGGGCGGCCCCGCCGCGGACTATAAATTCTATCTCTTAAGGCCCCGATACCGGCCCCGCTCCCGCAAATATGGCGGTCGGGGGCCGCTAGGCAAGGCCCAAGCTGTAAAGCTTTGTCGCACTGCACCCTTTTTACGGGTCCATGTGTACGCTGGTGATGTCGCAGGCCTGTTGGCCGCCCACAGCCCTGTGTAGCGTACGCTACCTTGCCATGCAAGATACTTGTTCGCAATCCGGAGTTCCCTGGCTTTCGGGGACTGAAAGCGTGTGGTGGAAAGAGATGGACGGCCGGACTGATGGCTCAACGTGGGGGGCACCTGAGCCGGTCCGACCGTCCGTAATGGCTGTATCCTTAAGGTGGAGCGCCGGACGGACACGAGGCCAAGACCAAGCTTCCTCCCGTGGGGGCAGGAGGTGAAGAGTTAGAGGCATTCTAATTTGTAACGGAATGTCGCCGGCAGCCCGTCTGCCAAGGTCCAGAGAACAAAACTTTGTGACAGCGTGTCGGAAAGCGCGTGGCGCGTGTCGCGCCCCGCTCGTGTCGTACAGTGGCGCAAAAGAAAAGGCCCGCGAGTTGCCTCGCGGGCCTTTGTCGTGGATCAAACGATCTTAGTAGTAATGCGCCGAACCGGCCCACGCCCTCTTGGCGTTGTCGCTGCGGTCCATTTCGTTGTGCTGCATGCGCGCGTTGCGCTCGGCGATGGCGCCTTCACGGCCTTCCTGGCTCATGACGGAGTAGGTGTGCTTCTGCTGCGCGCTGGTGTCCATCGCGGTCTGCTGCGGGACGCTGGTGTTGGCGGCGAAAGCGGGAGCGGCGAACAGGACGATGCTCGCGGCGAGGATCAATTTTTTCATGGCGTTCTTCTCCTGTGGTCGTCTTTGTTCGTGCAAGACGTGCACAAGAGGTAGACCCGCGCGGTACCCCGCGCAAGTCTTTGAAAAGATTAATTTATTTGCCTATTCGCTGTGCGTGCTTATTTCTTGAGCCCAAACGCGGTGACATGTCCGTCGTGTGAGACAACAAAAATTTTACCAAGCGCAACAACCGGTTCGCTGAAGTGCACCCAGTCGGTCAGCGTCTTGCCGCTGTTCCACAGCTGCTTGCCGCTCTGCGCATCGTACGCATATAGCGTCATATTGCTGACCGGCGTGGAACGCAGCACCGCGCTGACGTCATAGGGCATGCGCGGATCACCAGGCTTGGCGCCGTTCTGCAGCGCCTGGCCGCCGGTAGACAGTGCATACACTACGCCGTTCGCCACCACCGGCGGATCGGGCATGATCATGTCGTTGCCCGTCCAGACCGGCACGGCGGAGATCTTGTCGCCATTGGCCACGACTTCGAACGCCATGATGGTGCCGTTGGGAATGGGACCGTTGGTGTTGGGGAAGGCGGGCGCGTCCTTGGACGGATGGCCCTGCATCGGGAAGTACAGATAGCGCTTGCCGTTCACTTCGGCGCTGGAGATCGCGCCCCACACGCCACGCCCCGGATCGGTGCCGGTCTTTTCGTCATTGCCCAGCCTGGGCGACTGGAACAAGGGCGTCATGTGATTGGCGCCGCCCAGATTGTTGGTGTCCAGCAGGCGCAGCACCGCTTCCTTCTGCGACACTGCCGCGATGGTCTTGCCCGCGAAGTTGAACACCACCGGCGAGGCCGAGCCCGACAGGTCGTGCATCAGATTGTCCATCCAGTTGGACGGGGTGTAGCTGTCCATCAGCCGCG
>CAIUTH010000035.1 GCA_903902075.1 uncultured Alphaproteobacteria bacterium | reverse complement strand
GGCCACACCGACGCCGCCGGTTACGGCATCACCATTTCGGCGAAGCGCGGCGACCAGCGCCTGATCCTGGTGCTGAACGGCCTGCGTTTCCCGCAGTACAAGAATGACTATTTCCCCAACATCAAGCGCGCCGAGGAAGCGAGCCGGGTGATGGACCTGGCCTTCCGCGAATTCCGCTCCTATCCGGTGCTGACGACAAACCAGGTGGCGGGCAGCGTGGTGCTGGAAGGCGGCGTGCAGCCGACCGTGCCGGTGACGGCGGCCAAGCCGCTGAATGTTACCATGCAGGTGGATTCCCATGTCGGCATGAAGACGGTGGTGAAGCCTGATCCGGGCCTGAGGGCGCCGGTCTCCGTCGGCCAGAAGGTCGGCGTGCTGGTGATTACGGCGCCGGAGTTTCCGGCCCTGACCGTGCCGGTCTATGCCGCGCAAGCGGTCGCCGAAGTCGGCATCTTCGGCAAGGCCTGGAATTCCGTTTCGCGTCTCTGGAAGAAATAGCGGTTCGATGGCGGGCCGCTTCATCACCCTGGAAGGCGGCGAGGGCACCGGCAAGTCCACGCAGATCAAGCGATTGGCGGCGGCGCTGGAGACACGCGGCATCAAGGTACTGGCCACCCGCGAGCCCGGCGGTTCGCCTGGCGCCGAACAGATCCGCAAGCTGATGGTGGAAGGCGAGCCCGGCCGCTGGGACGCCGTCACCGAAACCCTGCTGGCCTATGCGGCGCGCGCCGATCACGTGTCGCGCACCATCGGCCCGGCCTTGCTGGCCGGAACCTGGGTGATCTCTGATCGCTTCAATGATTCCACCTTTGCTCATCAGGGCGTGGGCCGTGGCCTGGACCGCGAAACCATCCGCCGCATCGACAGCGCGGTGCTGGATGATTTCCAGCCGGACCTGACATTGATCCTGGACCTGGATGTGACGGTGGGCCTGAAGCGCGCCAACGCGAGGCCGGGCGCGGAGAACCGCTTCGAAAAATTCGGCGCCGATTTCCACGAAAAGCTGCGCCAGGCCTTTCTGGATATCGCCCGCCGCAGCCCCGACCGCTGCCGCGTGATCGACGCATCGGGCAGCGAGGATCAAGTTGCGGAGGCGATTTTCGCCGCCGTCAGCCGCCGTTTCGATCTATAAAGCGGCATGGCGAAAAAGACGGCCGAACCCAATGACAGCGACCGTATCGAGGGATTTGCCCATCCCCGCGAGACCATGGCGCTGTTTGGACAGGATCTGGCATTGGCGCGCGCCGCCCGCGCGCTGCGGGCAGGGCGCCCGCCCAGCGCCTGGCTGATCACCGGCCCGCCCGGCGTGGGCAAGGCGACCCTGGCCTACCGGATCGCGCGCTACCTGCTGGCGCATGGCGCCACCGCCGAGGGACCCGAAGATCTGGGTGTGCCGCAGGACAATCCGGCGGCGCGGCAGATCGCATCCCAGGCGCATCCGGGCCTGCTGATACTCAAGCGCGCCATCAATCCCAAGACCGGCAAGCTGATGACGGTGCTGGCGGTGGATGAAATCCGGAAGCTGGCCAATTTCTTCGGCATGACAAGCGGCGCCGGTGGCTGGCGCGTCGCTATCGTCGATACCGCCGATGACATGAACGACAATGCCGCCAACGCGCTGCTCAAGATGCTGGAGGAGCCGCCGGAGCGCGCCATGCTGCTGCTGCTGTCCAACACGCCCGGCCGGCTTCTTCCCACCATCCGCTCGCGCTGCCAGCGGCTGGATTTGCGCCCGCTGGACGCGGCGACGATGGATCAGGCGCTGAAGCCGCATCTGCCCGACGAGACGGCGGCCGAGCGCGCCGCCCTGGCGCGGCTGGCCGGCGGCAGCATCGGCGCGGCGCTGACCCTGGCGACCGGCGATGGCGGCACCCTGGCAAAGGAAGCGGACAAGCTGATCGATCATGCCCAAAGCCCAGACCTGCTGGCGCTGCTGACCTTGGGCGAGAAACTGTATCGCACCCAGGACGGGCTGGAACTGTTCGGCGAGTTCCTGACATCCACCTTGGCCGACCGCATTCGCGCGCGCGCACATGCCGGTGCGCCGGGGCTGGAACGCTGGGTCGCGGTGTTGAACCGGCTGGAGCAAAGCTTTGCCCGCGCCACCGGCCTGCACCTGGAACCGCGCCAGACAATCTTGAGCGCGGCGCGCGATCTTGGCCAGGTGGCCCGGAATGGGGCGCTGTGATGCTGCCCCCTAATTTCTTGGTAGACTCCCATTGCCATCTGGATTTTCCCGACTATGCCGGCAACGTAGAGTCCGTGGTGGACCGTGCCCGCGCCGCCGGTGTCGGCGTCTGCGTCTCCATCGGCACCGAGCTGGCGCGCTTTCCGGGTGTGAAAGCGGTGGCCGAGAAATTTCCCCATGTCTGGTGCACAGTTGGCGTGCATCCGCATGAAGCGGAAAAAGAGCTTCTGAACGACGAGGCCGC
>CAIUTH010000034.1 GCA_903902075.1 uncultured Alphaproteobacteria bacterium | reverse complement strand
TCAGCGACTGGGTGCGCGACCTGGAACATGACACCATCGCCGTCAGCCATGGCGCCACCACCCGCATCCTGCGGGGGCTGCTGGCGGGGCTGGACTGGCGGGCCATGAGCAGCCTGGACGAGCCGCAGGGCGTAGTTTTCCGGGTCCAAGGCGCCGAAGTCGTTAAACTGGAACCTTAAGGCAAATCGGGCTAAACCCGGCCCATGTCGCACAATACCTTCGGCCACCTCTTCCGCGTCACCAGCTTTGGCGAAAGCCATGGCCCGGCCATCGGCTGCGTGGTGGACGGCTGCCCGCCCGGCATCGAACTGACCGAAGCCGACATCCAGCCCTGGATGGACAAGCGCCGCCCGGGCCAGAGCAAGTTCGTCACCCAGCGCCAGGAGCCGGACACGGTGAAAATACTGTCGGGCGTGTTCCAGGACGAGCGCATGCCCGCACCTGTCACCACCGGCACACCCATCGGGCTGTTGATCGAGAATGTCGACCAGCGCTCCAAGGATTATGCCGACATCCGCGACAAGTATCGTCCCGGCCATGCCGACTACACCTATGAAGCCAAGTATGGCGTGCGCGACTATCGCGGCGGCGGCCGCCAGAGCGCGCGCGAAACCGCCACCCGCGTGGCAGCAGGCGCCATCGCGCGCAAGGTCCTGGACAAGCTGTACGGCAAGGTGACGATCCGCGGCGCGCTGGTGCAGATGGGCACGCAGAAAATCGATCGCGCCAACTGGTCCTGGGACGCGGTGAACAACAATCCCTTCTTCTGTCCCGACGCCAAGGCGGCGCCGGCGTGGGAAGAGTATCTGGAAGCCATCCGCAAGAACGGCTCGTCGGTCGGCGCCATCATCGAAGTGGTGGCCGAAGGCATTCCCGCGGGCCTGGGCGCGCCGGTCTATGCCAAGCTGGACAATGAACTGGCCAGCGCGCTGATGAGCATTAACGCCGTCAAGGGCGTGGAAATCGGTGACGGCTTTGCCACCGCCGCTTTGACCGGCGAGGAAAATGCCGACGAAATGCGCATGGGAAATGACGGCAAGCCCATGTTCCTGGCCAACCATGCCGGCGGCATCTTGGGCGGCATCTCCACCGGCCAGCCCATTGTGGCGCGCTTCGCGGTCAAGCCGACTTCGTCGATCCTCTCGCCGCGCAAGACCATCGAGAAGTCGGGCGCGGAAACCGAAATCCTCACCAAGGGCCGCCACGATCCGTGCGTGGGCATCCGCGCCGTGCCGGTGGGCGAGGCGATGATGGCCATCGTGCTGGCGGACCAGGCGCTAAGGCATCGCGGCCAGAACGGCTAGTTCGGCGGCCAGGGTCCCGGGCCCTGCTTGCGCGCAGGATACGGGCCGGTGATATCCACCGGCGCATCGCCGGGTTTGGGCAGCGCAAAGGCAATCAGCACCTGGTGATAGAGCGCATTCTCCCGCGGTGACGGCCGGCGTGCGCCGCCAGGCCCGCCCGCGGCGATCACCACATACTGGCGGCCATTCTTGCCGGTATAGGTCATCGGTCCGGCATCCGAAGTTGCCGGCAACTTGACCTGCCACAGCATCTTTCCGGTGCGCACATCATAGGCATAGAAGCGGTCGTCGGAGGCCGCTGCGAAGACCAGCCCGCCGCGTGTCGACAGGATGGGACCGATGCTGGTGGCGCCCATACCCCTGGCGCCCGCGCCATATTCGTCTTCCAGCGAACCCAACGGCACGCGCCAGGCGATCTTGCCCGATCCCAGATTGACCGCGACCAGCTCGCCCTGGCGGCCGCCATTGCAGCTGCGCCCGTTCTGATCGTGGAAACGCACATTGCTGACATTGACGGTAAGGCCGCCATTGCCTTTGACGCCGCTGCTCGTTTTGGCCACCGTGATATGGGTGGGCATGTTCGAGACATTGGCGAAGGCGTAACCGCGATCGGGATCAACCGACACCCCGCCCCAGTCCATACCGCCGATCGCGCCGATGCTGTTGAGCGCCCAGGCGCCGTCACCCTTGGGCACCGAGAAGGGACCAACATCTTCCAGCTTGCGTTCGTCGAACAGCGCCTTGCATTCGGCATTGGCCTGGGCGGAAAGCTGGCTCAGATTATCCCGCTTCACCGTGGCCGGGATCAGCGGCGGCGGCAAAATCGTGAAGGGCTGGGTGGGCGATGATTTTTCGCCCGGAATCTGGCTTTGCGCCACGGGACGTTCTTCCCAAGGATGGATGGGCTTGCCGGTTTCCGCATCCAAAATCCAGATCATGGATTGCTTGGTGGGCTGCACCACCACCTTCATGCGCTTGCCGTCCTTGGTGATCGTCACCGGCGCCGGCGCCGCGTTGGTGTCCAGGTCGAAAATGTCGTGGTGCAGGTTCTGGAAGCGCCACTTGATCTTTCCCGTCTCCGCATCAATGGCGACGGTGGAGCCGGAGCCCGCATTGTCGCCCGGCCGCCAGATGCCGATATAGTCGGGACTGCCGGAGTCGGTGGGGACATAGATGGTACCGGTGGATTCATCCAAGGTGATGTGACCCCATCCGCCCATGCTCACCACGTTCTGCGTGTCCGGTCCCCAGCTATCGCCGCCCGGTTCGCCCGCACCCGGTATGATGCGCGCCGTCCAGAGCAGCTTGCCGGTGCGCAGATCATTGGCATGGGGATCGCCGGGCTGTGCCGGGGGCGGCAGGAAGCCGGTCGCACCCATGGTGATGATGGTGTTCTTGTAGATGATGGGCGGGGAATTGGACTGGACGCCGCCGCCGATCTTGCCGCCTTGCGCCGGATTGGGCAGGCCGATGTCCAGCCCGGTGACGGGCCAGTCCGAAGACGGTTGCCCGCTTTTGGGATCGAAGCCGAACAGGTTATGGCCCCAGATGGCGATGATGCGCGGCTTCATGGCGCGGTCGCCCGCCCAATAGGCTAGGCTGCGGCGGTCAAGCCCGGCGCCCGCCTTGACCGGCGGCGCAGTGCGCCACACCAGCTTGCCGGTCTCCGGCTGCAGCGCGATGATGTCACCCGACTGGGGTTCGGAGATATAGAGCAGCCCATCAATCAGCAGCGGCCGGATCTCCCAGGTGCGCCCGAACTTGCCGCTGTCCCAGACCCAGGCCGGCTTCAGTCCCGCGACATTGGCCGGGGTGATCTGGCCCAGGGCCGAATAATTCATGCGGGCGCTGCTGCCACCCCAGTCCTTCCATTCCGTGGTCTGTGCCTGCGCGGCCGCCGCCAGTCCGATGGTCAACACCAACCCCGCCGCCCGTGATGCCCCGCGCCTGTTCATGACCATCCCCATTTTTGTGCAACCCGACAAAACCTAGCACAAATTGCAGGCTTCCAAAGCTGGGCGGCAACAGTGGACTTCCCACCTCTTCTGAGGTGTCATGGTCTTTCATTACCGCCCGAGGATGATCTTGAAGCGCTATTTTCCGGCCCTGATTGCCGCCGCCATGATCCTGGGCGTGCTGACCGGATTTCTGATCAACAGCGATCTGCCGCCGGACCAGGCCAAGGCTGCCGCTGGCGGCCTGTCCATCATCACCGATCTCTTCCTGCGCCTGATCAAGATGATCATCGCGCCGCTGGTCTTTTCCACCCTGGTGGTGGGCATCGCCCATATGGAAGATTCCGCCGCCATCGGCCGGGTCGGGGTGAAGACCCTGGGCTGGTTTATGTTTGCCTCGCTGATCTCGCTGACATTGGGCCTGATCCTGGTGCAGTTGCTGCAGCCGGGCGCGAGCTTGGCCCTGGCCTTGCCGCCGGCCTCCGCCGAAGCCGGCGTGGCCACCACCAGCTTTTCGCTGAAGGAGTTCATCACCCATCTGGTGCCGGCTTCCATCGTGGACGCCATGGCGCACAACGAGATCCTGCAGATCGTGGTGTTCTCGGTGTTCGTGGGTTCGGCGGTGGCGGCGCTGGACGGCAAGGCCCCAATGATCCTCACCGCCTGCGAGCAGCTGGCAGCGGTGATGCTGAAGATCACCAGCTATGTGATGGTGCTGGCGCCGCTGGTGGTGTTCGCGGCCTTGGCCTCCACCGTGGCAACATCGGGGCTGGGCATCGTGCTGGTCTATGCCAAGTTCGTGGGCGGCTTCTATCTGTCGCTGCTGCTGCTCTGCGCCATCCTGATTGGTTTTGCATGGATTGCGGTGGGAAGCAGGATCGGCGATCTGCTGCGCACGATCCGCGAGCCGTGGTTGCTGGCCTTTTCCACCGCCACCTCGGAAGCGGCTTATCCGAGCCTGCTGGCGGGCCTGCCAAAATTCGGCGTGCCGCGCAGGATCGTCAGCTTCGTGCTGCCGCTGGGCTATTCCTTCAACCTGGACGGCTCGATGGTCTATTGCACCTTCGCCAGCCTGTTCATCGCCCAGGCCTATGGCATCCATCTCACCTTCGCCCAGCAGGTCACCATGCTGGCGCTGCTGATGATAACCTCCAAGGGTATTGCCGGAGTGCCGCGCGCCTCGCTGGTGGTGATCGCCGCGACCCTGCCGGTGTTTCACCTGCCCGAAGCGGGATTGCTGTTGATCCTGGGCGTGGATCACCTGCTGGACATGGGCCGCAGCGCCACCAATGTGGTGGGCAATTCGGTGGCGGCGGTGATCGTCAGCAAGTGGGAAAAGCAGTTGCGCATCGGGCCCGCGCCCGCCGAGACCGCCGAAGCGGCCGTGACCGCCTGATCAGGTCGGCGGCCGGTCAGCCGCCGCCCGGCGAATTGTCGAACGGGCTGGACGGCGGCATGTCGCGCCACTTCAAGCCAAACGCCACATTCGGTCCAACATTGACCTGCGGCTCCGACGGCGGCGACGCCTTCATCTGCTGCTCGCGCACCCGCACGCATTCCTGCACGCCAACACCCAGGCCCGGAAAATCGCCGGAGATATCCATCGCCCGCAGGAAGCAGTCGTCGAAGAAGGTGTAGTGATCCAGCTCGCCGCAGCCGAAGCTGGTGCGGTCGGGGCGCGAGGCCGTCATGATGATGCGGTTCTCGGCCTTCAGCGGCGCCACGAACTGACCCGAATAGCAGGACGACATCACGACCACCGAAGGGCGCTTGCCGCAGGCGCTGTTCACCATGTCGCGCAACTGCTCCGGCCCCAGCACGCCGTCGCCGATGATGATGCCAGTGGGGACGCCATGGGAGGTGAAATAGATCAGGCAGCCGGACTTGGCCCGGGCCGCGGTTTCGTGCAGGGCGCCGGCGATGTCGGGAATGCCGGTATGCCGGGTGCCGTCATCATAATCGGCCGAGAACTGCACCATGTTCGACTTGCTGAAGCCGATCTTGACGAAGTCCGCGGCAAGGTCGTGGCGGGCATTGTCGAACACTTTGGACGGCGCGCCGGAATGGGCGCGGTAATCGCCGGCCACCAGCACCACCGCCCAGTCCTTGAAACTGGTGAGGTCGGAGGGCGCCTCGGCCGTCCTGGCGGGCGCTGTCTCCTTTTGCAGGAACCACATGCCTGCTCCGCCCAGCGCCAACGCCAGCACCGCACTCAGCGCGATTAAAGTCTTCCTCAAGCCCCTGCCCGCTTAAAGCTTCCAACCAGCTCAATATGCGACGACCAGAGGAATTGGTCTATCGGCGTGACGGGGCCGGGCCGGTAGCCCCCCGCCACCAGGATCGCCGCATCCCGGGCAAATGTAGAGGCGTCGCAGGAGACATAGGCAATGACGGGAACCTTGCACTTGGCCAGGCCGCGAACCTGCGCTTCGGCGCCGGCCCGGGGCGGGTCCAGTACCACCGCGTCATAGGGCTTCAGTTCCAGCGGCGTCAGGGGCACCTTGAACAGGTCCCGCTTTTCGGTGGTGACGGGCTTGATCCCCCTAGCGCCCCGCGTCGCGGCGTTCAGGGCGGTCAGCGCCGCCTCGTCCTGTTCCACGGCATGCACCTTGGCGATCCTGGCCAGCGGCAAGGCAAAAGTGCCCACCCCGCTGAACAGGTCGGCCACCATCTTGGCCTTGCCCACGATTTTCAGCACCCGCTCCTGCAACGCCGCTTCGCCTTCGGCCGTGGATTGCAGAAAAGGATTGGAAGGCAGCGCCACCGCAACGCCGCCCAGGGTGATCTGCGGCACCGCCGTCTCGAACACCGTCTCGCCGCCCATGGTCAGACGCGCGATGCCCAGGCCCGACAACGCCTTGGACAGCGCGGCCGTAAGCGCCGGGGTCAGGCTGCGCCAGCGAAAGGCGCAGTCAAAGCCGGTATCGGTTTGGGTGACATGCAGTTCGGCTATTTCCCCTACCCCGAACAGCGGCTCCAGCTTTACGCGAAGGGCGCCCACCAGCGCGAACAGCGCCGGGGTCAGCACTTCGCACTGGTGCATGTCGATGACGGTGTGGGACCGGGCGGCGTGAAAACCGATATGCAGGCCTTCGGGCAGGCTCTTGATCTTGAACACGGCGCGGCGGCGGGAGTGCGGCGGTACGATGATGGGCGCCAGAACTTCGGCGTTCACGCCGGCCTTCATCAGCGCATCCTGGACAGCGGCGCGCTTGGCCGCCGCATAATCGGCTGCGCCCAAGTCCTGCAGCAGGCAGCCGCCGCAGGAACCGAAATGCCGACAGACTTGGTTCAGGCGATCAGGCCCGTGCTCAGATGGGAGACTTCGCTGCCGCGGCCCAGTGCCTGCAGCACGGTGCGCAAGATGCCGTCGGCATTCAGGCCCGCCTGGGCATACATCTTCTCGGGCAAGTCGTGATCCTGGAACACGTCCGGCAGGGTCATGGGACGCACCTTGAGGCCGCGGTCCAGCAATCCGTCATGCGCCAGGAAGTGCATGACATGGGCGCCGAAGCCGCCGGCCGAGCCTTCCTCGATGGTGATCAGGACTTCATGTTCCCTGGCCAGGCGGCGGATCAGGTCGGTGTCCAGCGGCTTGGCAAAACGTGCATCGGCGATGGTCGCCGACAGGCCATAGCCGCCCATGCGCTCGGAGGCCAGCAGGACCTCCTTCATGCGGGTGCCGAAGTTCAGGATGGCGATGTTGCTGCCCTGCTTGATGATGCGGCCCTTGCCGATCTCCAGCGGAATGCCTTCGGCGGGACGTGCCACGCCTGTGCCCTCGCCGCGCGGATAGCGCAGCGCGCTGGGCCGGTCGTCGATGGCGGCGGCGGTGGCCACCATATGGGTCAGCTCGGCCTCGTCCGATGGGGCCATGATCACGAAGTTGGGCAGCGCGGCCAGATAGGCGATGTCGAACGAGCCGGCATGGGTGGCGCCGTCGGCGCCCACCAGACCGGCGCGGTCCATGGCGAAGCGCACCGGCAGCGACTGGATCGCCACGTCATGCACCACCTGGTCGTAAGCGCGCTGCAGGAAGGTGGAATAGATGGCGCAGAAGGGCTTCATGCCTTCGGTCGCCATGCCGGCGGCGAAGGTCACGCCATGCTGCTCGGCGATGCCGACGTCAAAGGTGCGTTCCGGGAAGGCTTTCTCGAACAGGTCGACGCCGGTGCCCGACGGCATGGCGGCGGTAATGGCGACGATGCGGCTGTCCTTTTTGGCTTCCGCAATCAGGGCCTCACCGAACACTTTCTGGTAGGCCGGCGCCTTGGGTGTGGACTTGGCCTGTTCGCCGGTCAGGACGGTGAACTTGGCGACGGCGTGATACTTGTCGGCGGCGGCTTCGGCGGGCGCATAGCCGTGACCCTTCTTGGTCACCACATGCACCAGCACCGGGCCCGTCATGGTGTCGCGCACATTTTCCAGCACCGGCACCAGGTGATCCAGATTGTGGCCGTCGATCGGGCCGACATAGAAGAAGCCCATCTCCTCGAACAGGGTGCCGCCCATCGCCATGCCACGGGCATATTCTTCCGTGCGCTGGGCAACCTTGAACAGGCCGCGCGGCAGCAGCTTGCGCGCCAGGCGCTTGGCGATGTTGCGGATGCCGGTATAGGAGCGCGACGACACCAGCCGCGCCAGATAGGCGCTCATCGCGCCGACCGGCGGGGCGATGGACATGTCATTGTCGTTCAGGATGACGATCAGCCGGTTCTTGTTGGCGCCGGCATTGTTCATGGCTTCATAGGCCATGCCCGCGCTCATAGAACCATCGCCGATCACCGCGATCACATTGTTGTTGCCGCCCTTGAGGTCGCGCGCCACTGCCATGCCGACGCCGGCGGAGATGGAGGTCGAGGAATGCGCCGCGCCGAACGGATCATATTCGCTCTCGCTGCGCTTGGTGAAACCGGACAGACCGCCACCCTGGCGCAGGGTGCGCATGCGCGCGCGCCGGCCGGTGAGGATCTTGTGCGGATAGGCCTGGTGCCCGACGTCCCAGATGATGCGGTCGTCGGGCGTCTTGAACACGTAATGCAGCGCGGTGGTCAGTTCGACCACGCCCAGTCCCGCACCAAAGTGACCGCCGGTCACGGAAACAATGTCGATCAGGTCGGTGCGCAGCTCATCGGCGAACTGGCGCAGCTGTGACTTGTCCAGCTTGCGCAGGTCCTCGGGCAGATCGACCTGATCCAGCAGCGGTGTCTTGGTATTGGGGATGCTCATGCGCGAAAATTCTCTTGCTTGCAGCGGCAGGTCACGCCGTTTCCATGCTTTCGCCGATTTGCGGTCCGCCCGCACCCAGCACGATTTTTTCCAGCCGCCCCTCGGCGGATTTCAGCTTCTTCTCGCAATGCGCCTTCAGCGCCTGCCCGCGTTCGTACAGCGCAATGGAGTCTTCGAGATCGACCTCGCCCTGCTCCAGGCGCGAGACGATCACTTCCAGCTCCTTGAGCGCGCCTTCGAAGCTCAGCTCCTCGATGGCTTTGTCGGATTTGGCGGGGGGAATGGCGAAGGCTCCAGCTATGCAGTCAATTTCGGAAACACCCGAAACTGCAGCGCACCATAATCGCAATTATAGTCCCGCCAAGCCAGCTTCGTGCCCCACACAAAGCAATTATAGTTCAAGGGGCCCCGCCAGCAAGAAGTTTCCTTGCCGACATTGTGGGGTTGGTGTCACGGCCGCGGCAGATGCGTCGCCCGCAGCTGGAGGGAACTTCCGGGGCCGCCCTGGGGCAGGCTGGAGACCTCGCCCAGCAGGGCCTGCAGCGCCGGCAGGTTTAGCAGCGATTCGATGCGCCCGAACAGGCCTAGGCTGGCATCCAGGCCGTCCGAGAGCATCCCCAGCCGGGCCAGAAGCCCGGTGCGGCGAGGATAGACCCGGAAGGTCATGCCATCCCCCGGAACCCCGCCCAGGCTGGCAGCCTGACCGGCCGCGGTCCAGAAACCGCCCAGCATGTCCACCAGGCCATGCGCCTTGGCGTCGGTGCCCGACCAGACCCGGCCGCGCGCGGCGTCGCGCACTTTCTCAAGCGGGAGCTTCCGGCCCGCCGCCACCTTGGCGGTGAAGTCGTCATAGATGACATCGGCCTGGTGATTGAGGTTGGCCCATTGCTCGTCGGTGAAAGGCTGCAGCGGGGAATCCATCAGGGTGTTCTTGCCCACCGCCACCGTCTCGGCCTTGGCGCCCACCAGCTCCAGCGTCTTGTCAAAGCTGACCTTGCCGGTCAGGACACCGATGGAGCCGGTGATGGTGCCGGGCTGGGCCACGATCTTGTTGGCGCTCAGCGAAATGTAATAGCCGCCCGAGGCGGCAACGCCGCCCATGGAAACCACCACCGGCTTGCCCGCCTTCTGTGCCACCTTCACGGCATGCAGGATCTGGTCGCTGGCGGTGACCGAGCCGCCGGGGGAATCCACCCGCAGCACAATGGCCTTGATGTTCTTGTCGCGCGCCGCCTGGCCGATGGCCGCCGACAGGTCGTCGCTGGCGATGCCGGACGAAGCGTTGAGCAGCGAGTTCTTCGCCGTGCCGTCGCGGATTTCGCCCGCTGCCTCGACGATGGCGATGTTGGCGGCGCCGAAACGATCGGCCGCTTCCTTCACATAGTCGGTGAACTTGACCGACTTGGCGCCGCTGCCTGCCCGGGCATTGGCGGCGGCACGCGCCTCATCGTCATAGCCGATGCGGTCCACCAGCCGACGCGAACGCGCATCCTCGGAAAATTGTGGGCTGGCTTCGAATGCCGCGATCACTTCAGCCGGGGTGATGTGGCGGTTGGCGGCCATCTGCCGGACCGCGCCGTCATAGACCGAGTTCATCAGCGCGGTGAGCTGCTCGCGGTCGGCCGGCGACATCTGCTTTTCCATCATCATGTCGGCGGCGCTCTTGTATTCGGCGCGCTTGGCGATCTGGGGCACGGCCTGGATCTTGTCCAGGGTGCCGCGCAGGAACAGTTCCCCGCCGCCGGCGCCCGATACCGAGAAAGGCGCCTTGGGCATCACCCAGATTTCGTTGGCGGCGCTGGCGGCCAAGTAATCGCCCAGCCCGGCGCCGAAGAAGGCCGATGCCTGGGCGATGACGAACTTGTTCTTCGCCTTGAAGCGGTCGATGGCGGCGGCGATCTCCTGCGCCTCGGCGGTGGAGAGGGCACCATTGCCCAGCTTGATCACCATCCCCTTCACCCGGCTGTCGCGGCCCGCTGCGTCCAGGCCCAGCACCACGTCCATCACGGTTGCGCGTCGGGGCGTGAAGATATTGCCGGGGGCTGCGGCGCTGTCATCGATAGGATCGCGCAGGTCCAGCGCCAGCACCATGTTGCCCGGCATCCCGTCGCCCCGCGCCAGCGCCACCACCAGCAGGACCGCGACGAGCAAAATCACCAGCACGACGGCCTTGGCGAACATGTTCACCACCGACATCAAGAGGTCGCGCAGCCAGGTGAGAAAACGGATCATGAAAATTCCTTGGGGCACAAAGAGGGGATAGAAGCGCAATCTAACGAAAAAGCCCGGCCCCCAACAGGGGCCGGGCTTTCACGCATTTGTGACGATCGCTCAGTGCTTGAGCGCGTCGCGCACGGCATCCTTGGCGCCGCCCACCGCATTCTGCACCTTGCCGGCGGCCTTGTCGGCAGCGCCTTCGGCCTGCAGCTTGGCGTCTCCGGTAACCTTGCCAGCGGCCTGCTTGATGGCGCCCTTGGCCTGATTGGCCGCGCCTGCGATACGATCCTTGTCCATAATTTGCTCCTGAATTGGGGTTTTGCGCGGGGAACACGCTGGTAGGATAACGGGGCGAACCGCGCGGAGTTCCCGTAACCTTCCCTGCGATCCGGCGAATGCTTATTTGCGTACTTAATGATGCTCTTAGAGAGTGGCATGGAGATGATGATGCAGCGACGGATGTTCATGACGGCCCTGATGGGCGGCGCGGCCATGGCCGCATTTCCGGCTTATGCCTATGAAGTTACCAGGAGCGATGCGGAGTGGAAGAAACAGCTATCCCCCGCCGCCTATGATGTTCTGCGCCATGAAGGCACCGAGCCGCCCTTCACCTCGCCGCTGAACAATGAGCATCGCAAGGGCGTGTTCGCCTGCGCCGGCTGCGCCCTGGACCTGTATTCCTCGGACACCAAGTTCGACAGCGGCACCGGCTGGCCCAGCTTCTGGAAGCCATTGGACAAGGCGGTGGAGACCAAGACAGACAACAGCCTGGGCATGAGCCGCACGGCGGTGAACTGCCGCCGCTGCGGTGGACATCTGGGCCATGTGTTCGATGACGGGCCGCGGCCGACCGGATTGCGTTACTGCATGAATGGCGTCGCGATGACGTTCAAGCCAACAAAAGCATAACGCTCCATGGGCGGGCTTGATCCGCCCATCCAGGACGGCAAACGCCGGCGCTTGCTGCCCTGGATGGCCGGCTCAGGGCCGGCCATGGTGATGTGTGAAACAAAAAGGCCGGTCTTGCGACCCGCCTTTTTTCAATCCGATAATTTGTCTTACGGCGTGGCCGCAGCGGGTGCCGCGGCGTCCGGCTGACTGACCGGCTTGGCCTTGGCCTTCGCCTTGGCCACCATGTCGTCATGGGCCGCTGAAAAGCCCTTCAGCGAGAAGGCCAGCGGATAGGTCTTGCCGTTGTCGGCCGCGATGATAACCTTGGCGCCGCCGCTGGAACTGGCCAGGGACTCGATCATGCCATTGTCTACCGCCAGCTCGACATAGCAGCCGTTGCGGTCGCAGCGGCGATATTTGAGCGTCGGCGAGGTGTAGGTGTCGGTCTGGATCTTCAGGCCCTTGGGGATGGAGATTTCCAGCGGCACGGTGATCTGCAGGGCGTGGCGATTGAGGCTGGGGTAAAAGGCGATGGACAGCGCCACCACCCGCTGGCGGGTGCGCTGGTCGTCCAGTTCCTGAAGCATGTCGCAGGGGCTGGGGCTGGCGATCGGGAAGCAGCGCACCAGCCAGTCATCCACCCGATTGAGTTCGGGCTTCGCGGCGGCCGCGTCCTGGGCCTGGGCGACGCCACAGGCGAGCATCAGGCCGGCAACGGCGCCCATCAGGATATGCTTCATCATCATGACCTCAATCAGGGATTGGCGGCGGGCGCCGGCGTGGCCGGCGTCTTGGCCTTGGCGCGGGCCTGGCTCACCATCTCGTCATGAGCGGCGGCAAAGCCCTTGAGTGAGAAGTTCAGGTTGTAGACCTTGCCGTTGTCGGCCGCGATGGCGATCTTGCCAGCGTCACCGCTCGAACTGGCCAGCGACTCGATCACGCCATTCTCCACCGCCATCTCGACATAGCAGCCGTTGCGGTCGCAGCGGCGATACTTGAGCATGGGCGAAGTATAAGTGGAGGTCTGCAGCTTCAGGCCCTTGGGGATCGACACTTCCAGCGGAACCGCGATCACCAGGGCATGGCGATTGAGGGAAGGATAGAAGGCGAACGACAGCGAGACCACGCGCTGGCCGGTCCGCTGATTGTCCAGTTCCTGGAACATGTCGCAGGGGCTGGGGCTGGCGATCGGGAAGCAGCGCACGGACCAGTCCTGGACCGTCTTCACGTCAGGCTTGTTGGACGCCGGCGCGGCAGGCGCGGCAGGCGCCTGCGCCAGCGCGGCGCAGGTCATCAGGCCCATGAAGGCGCCCGCAAGGACGGTCTTCATCATGAGAAGAGCCTCCAGAACCAGGTCTTGCGGCGGGCGTCGTCGGACTTCCAGGCGCTGTAGGACTTCGGATAGCCCTTGAACGACAGCGGATAGGTCACCGGCTTGCCGTCCAGGCCGGCGAACATCACAGCCACGTCATCGGCGCTCTTCAGGCTGGAAGCCAGGGCGTCGTCGAACGGGGTCTGGGCGATGCAGCCCACGGTGTTGCAGGTGCGGTACTGAATAACCTTCACCGGATCCTTGCCGATGCGCAGGCCCATGCCAGCTTCCAGCGCCACGCCATAGGGCAGGATGAAGCCCATAATCTTCTTGCCATCCTTGTCGGTGGTGATGGTGGCGCGGGCGATCGGGGTCGGCTGGGGCTGCGTGCGATCCATGATGTCGGTGCTGAGTTCGCATGCGCCTTCCTTGGTTTCAGCGGCGGGGCAAGCCACGCGCCAGTCGTCATAGGAGGCAACCGCGGCGGAATGGACATTGTAGGTGGACACACCGCGCACCATCCAGCCCAGCAAAAGGCCGACCAGCAGTGCGACACCGCCCACAATCAGACGTTCAGTTTTCATGGTTTGGTTTCGCTTTAATTTCTTCGGTTTTGCCCGCAAAATCCGCCGGTTGGCGTCCTGCAAGCCCAAGCCGGGGGACGAACTACCAGATCAGAACGGCAAAGGAAACGCCCCACCCCGGGCCTTTAGCGGATTTGGTGAATGTGACGGAGCTTTAATGCCTACTTCTGGGCCACCAAGACCGGTTTTTCCCGGTAATAATCGGGCCAGACGCGCTTGAGGGCGGCGATCTTGGGCAGGTCGTTGACCCGGATGTAGGCCGCGTTGGGGTTCTCGAACAGATAGTCCTGGTGATAGTCCTCGGCCGGATAAAAGGCCTTCAGGGGCTCGATCTTTGTGGCGATGGGGGCGGCGAAGATATGGGCGGCGTCCAGCTGGGCGATATAGGCGCGGGCGGTGGCTTCCTGCTCCGGCGTGGCAGCGAAAATCTCGGAGCGGTACTGGGTGCCCTCGTCCGGACCCTGGCGGTTCACTTCGGTGGGATCATGTGCCACCGAAAAATAGATGCGCAGCAACTGGCCGAAGGTGACCTTGCGGGGATCAAAGGTGATTTGGACCGATTCGGCATGACCGGTGGTGCCGGTGGAAACCTGGTCATAGTTCGCAGTCTGCTTGCCGCCGCCGGAATAGCCCGACACGACCTTGATGACGCCGTTGACGTGGGCGAACACGCCCTGCTGGCCCCAGAAGCAGCCCCCGGCCAGCACCGCAACTTCCGTCAAACCGGTATTGGCCGGATCGGAAACCGCGGCGGGAATTTCCTTGTTCAGATCGCCCGCATAGGTGCGCGACACCAGCTGCGGGGCGAAGACCACCGCTGCGGCGGCGGCCATGATCAGATAGAGGGGCTTGATCGACATGGGCTTGGTCCTGAAGTTTCTACGCCTGTCAGTTCGTGCGGATCACCGGACGGTTACGTAAATTTCGCACCTGCCGCCGCGATGGCATCATACACCAGATCGAGTTCCGCCGCCGTAATGCCGTAAGGCGGCATGACATAAATGGTGTTTCCCAGCGGGCGCAGCAATATTCCCCGGTCCAGGAAAAAGGCGCTGAGCTTCGGCCCGATGCCCGCCAGATAACCCGGATCGGCCACCGTCAGGTCCAGGGCGGCGATGGTGCCTTGCCGCCGGACATTGCTGAAGCGGGGATCGCCGCGGAACCTTTCCAGCCGCTCCTCCTGCATCGCGCCCAGGGCGGTGATGCGTTCCATGACCGGTTCATCACGCCAGATTTCCAGATTGGCGCGGGCGGCGGCGCAGGCGATGGGATTGGCAGTGAAGGAACTGGAGTGGAAAAAGGTCCGGCTGCGGTCTTGCGAATAATGCGCTTCGAAAATCTCCGGCGTGCACAAGGTCGCCGCCAGCGGCAGGCTGCCGCCGGTCAGCCCCTTGGCCAGGCACAGAATGTCGGGCGAGACACCGGCCTGCTTGCAGGCAAACAGGGTGCCGGTGCGGCCGAAGCCGGTCATCACTTCATCGGAGATGAACAGCGTGCTGTTGCGGCGGCAGATAATGGCCAGAGCCCTGAGCACTTCGGGCGGATACATCAGCATGCCCCCCGCACCCAGGATCAGCGGCTCCACGATCAGGGCGGCAGCGTCCCTGGCCGCCACCTTGAGCATGTCGAGGGTTTCCTGTTCCCGGCCGGCGTGCGGAAACGGCAGGCGCACCACATCGAACAACAGCGGCGCATAGGGGGTGGTGAACACGCCGCGCGCGCCCGCCGACATCGTCCCCACCGTATCGCCATGATAGGCGTGTTCCAGCGCGATGATGCGGGTGCGCGGCTTGATCTGGTTGTTCCAGAAACCCAGCGCCATCTTCAGCGCCACTTCCACCGACGTGGAGCCGCTGTCGGAATAGAACACATGGGACAGCCCGCGCGGCGCGATCTCGATGAGGCCGCGCGCCACATCTTCGGCCGGCTGGTGGGTGAGATTGGCGAAAATCGCCTGGTCCAGTTGGTCGGCCTGTGCCTTGATCGCCGCCACGATCCTCGGATGGCGATGGCCATGTGTGATCACCCACCAGGAAGAGATGGCGTCCAGCAGCCTGCCCTTGTCAGTTTCCAGCCACACGCCCTCGCCGCGCGACACGACCGGAAATTCCGGGGTCAGTGCATGTTGCGTGAACGGGTGCCAGACTGGGGAGCTCACGCGAAATCCTTGGCGTCGAAGGTCTTGGCAAACACGCCGGCCAGCCGCCCCGCCGTCAAAGGCTCGATCACCGGCAAGCGACCCAGCCGCTTCACCTGGCCGAGTTCGACTATGATCTTTTCGCTTTCCTCGTTCGCCTCGCCGATGAAGGCCACGCCATGCAGGGGGATGCCGCGGCGGCGGATCGCCTCGATGGACAGCAAGGTGTGATTGATGGTGCCTAGTTTGGTACGGGCGCACAGGATCAGGGGCAACTTCCACCGCGCGAAAACATCGATGTAAAGCACTTCGCGGGTCAGCGGCACCATCAGCCCGCCGGCCCCTTCGATCACCAGCGGCCCTTCGGGCGGTACCAGCGAATCCGGATCGATGATAATGCCCTCTTCCGCCGCAGCCTGGTGCGGCGAGGCCGGAAGCTTCAGGACATAGGCTTCGGGCACGATTTCCGCGCCGGCCAACTCTTTCACCACAGCGCTGTCGCCGGGCAGGCCCGCCTGCACCGGTTTCCAGTATCGCGCACCGAGCAGGCCGCACAGGCCGGCACAGAACACGGTCTTGCCGATATTGGTGTCGGTGCCGCTGACAACAAACCTCATAGGCGCGCCCTCTCGGCGGCGAGGTCGGCCAAGAGCCGGTCCACATCATCCTGCGTCACATGCAAGGTCAGGGCGATGCGCAGCCGGGCGGTGCCTTCGGGCACCGTCGGCGGGCGGATGGCGCGGATGTCGTGGCCCTTTGCCTGCAACGCCTCCGCCAGCGCCACGGCGCGGTTGTCTTCGCCTACGATCACCGGCTGGATCTGCGTGCCCGACGGGGCGATGCCCAGTTTTCGCAGGCCTTCGCCGGCATGGCGCACCAGGGTGGCAAGCTGGGCGCGTTCCTGTTCGGCGCCGGCGCAGATTTTCAGACTGGCCCGCACCACCGCGGCCATCAGCGGTGACGGCGCGGTGGAATAGATGAAGGCGCGGCCGCGATTGACCAGGAAGTCGCGATACAGACGCGGCAGGCAGACTAGCGCGCCCGCCGCGCCCAGGCCCTTGCCGCAGGTGTGCAGCGAAATGATGTTGGGCGCACCTTCGTAGCGCGCACCCAGTCCCCTGCCCTGATCGCCATACACGCCGGTGGCATGGGCTTCGTCCAGCAACAGCATCGCGTCGTGCCGCGCTGCCAGCGCCACCAGTTCCGGCAGCGGCGCGCAGTCGCCGTCCATGGAATACAGCGTCTCCACCGCGATCCACACCCGGCCGGTTCCACCACCGGCACGCCAGCCCTTGATGATGGCATCCATCGCCGCGACACCATTGTGCGGCGCGGAGATGGCCTGGATGCGCGCCGGATCCAGCCCGTCGCGGAAACTGGCATGGATCAGCGCGTCATGAACGATCAAGTCGCCGGGACGCGGCAGGGTGGTGGCCAGCGCCGCGTTGGCGGCAAAACCCGTGGGAAAATACAACGCCGTCTCGCTGCCGAAGAAACTGGCGGCTTCTTCTTCCAGCGCTTCATGCTCGGGATGATTGCCGCGCAGGAGCCGCGATCCGCCCGCGCCGATGGGCACGCCGCGTGCCAGCGCTGCGGACGCGGCATCGCGCAGGCTGCGGCTTTCCGCCAGCGCCAGAAAATCATTGGAGGTAAAATCCAGCCCGCGCGTCGATGCCAATGCGCGCAGCCGCCCCTTGGCGGCCAGCGTCTCCAGCACGGTCTTATGCGGGTCTTCCACGGGGCATGGATTCCACAGCCTCTCGGAAAGAGCAACGGTAGCGCGAGGGATTTTGTCCGCAGGCCGGGCGCGAGGACAGAAGTAGACACTTTCGTCCATGAGCGACGAGCAACGCGGCCTGCTGGCAAAAGAACGGCGCTGCTAGAGGGCGTCGTCGCCGGTTTCGCCGGTCCGCACGCGCAGGGCCGATTGCAAGTCTATGGTAAAAATCTTGCCGTCGCCGATCTTGCCGGTACGTGCCGCCTTGGTGATGGCGGCGATGACATCGTCGAGCCGGCCGTCTGGCAGCGCCACTTCCACTTTCAGCTTGGGCGTGAAAGAGATGGTGTATTCGGCGCCGCGATAAATCTCGGTATGGCCGCGCTGGCGGCCATACCCGCGCACCTCCGTCACAGTCATGCCGTCAATGCCGAGGGCGGTCAGTGCCTGGCGCACGCCGTCCAGGCGGTGCGGCTGGATAATGGCGGTGACGAGTTTCATGGGAGCTCCTAGCGGTTCATGTGATAGCCGGACTCGCCGTGGGTGGCGAAATCCAGACCCAGTGTCTCATGCTCAAGATCAACCCGCAGCCCCACCAGCATATCCGCCAGCCTGGTGATGAGATAGGTGGCGATGGCCGAAAACAGCGCCACTGCCACCACGCCGATGGCCTGCACGGTGAATTGCTGCACCGGCACATGATTGAGATGGCCGGTGCCGCTGCCAATCAGCGCCACCAGCGGGAGAGCAAGGGTGCCCAGCGCGCCGCCGACGCCATGCACACCCAGCACGTCCAACGCATCGTCCACGCCCATCACGCGCTTGACCAGCCACACCGCCAGATAGCAGACGCAGCTCGCGGCGGCGCCTAACAGCACCGCGCCCAGCGGGCCTGCCACGCCGGCGGCAGGGGTGATGGTGGCTAGTCCCGCGATGGTGCCAGTAACGGCACCGACAAGACTGGGCTTGCCGAACTTGATCCATTCAATTGCCATCCACACCAGGGTGGCGCTTGCGGCCGACAGATGCGTCGCCAGCATCGCCATGCCGGCATCGGCGCCCGACGACAGCGCGCTGCCGGCATTGAACCCGAACCAGCCCACCCACAGCAGCGAAGCGCCCACCATCACCATCCAAGGTGCATGCGGTGGGCGGATGCCGTGGGGAAATTCATGGCGCGGCTGGATCATCCAGGCGATGACCAGCGCCGACACGCCTGCGGTGATATGCACCACGATGCCGCCGGCGAAATCCATCACGCCCATCTTGGCCAGCCAGCCGCCGCCCCACACCCAGTGCGTCACCGGGGCATAGACGATCAGCATCCACAGCGCCGAG
>CAIUTH010000033.1 GCA_903902075.1 uncultured Alphaproteobacteria bacterium | reverse complement strand
TGTTCGCCCAGGCCAGCCGCCTGGCCTATGCCGACCGCGCCATGTATCTAGGCGATCCGGCCTTTGTGGATGTGCCGATCCGCGGCCTCACCGACCAGGGCTATGTGCAAAGCCGCGCCGCGCTGATCGATCCGGCCAAGGACATGGGCACCGCCACCGCCGGGACGCCGCCGCAAAAACATGCCGAACTGGCGCCGCAAGTCTCGCCGGTGCTGCATGGCACCAGCCACATGACCATCGTGGATGATTCCGGCGAAGTCATCGCCATGACCACTTCGGTGGAATCGGTGTTCGGCGCCGAAATCATGACCCGGGGCTTCATGCTCAACAACACGCTCACCGATTTCTCCTTCCAGCCGGTGCGCGACGGCAAGCCGGTGGCCAACGCCCCGGCGCCGGGCAAGCTGCCGCTGTCGGCCATGTCGCCCACCATCGTGTTCGACAAAAAAGGGAACTTCCTGGTTTCGGTCGGATCGCCGGGCGGCCCCGCGATCATTGATTATGTCTCCCAGATACTGATTGGCATCCTGGACGCCAAGATGAGTCCCAAGGAGGCGATTTCCATGCCCCATGAGATCAACATGAACGGCAATACCCTTCTGGAGCGTTCGCCCACCTCCGACCAGCTGGCGGCCCAGCTGACCGCCATGGGCCATACCGTCCAGGTGCCCCAGGTCGAGGGCAGCGGCCTGCATGGCATCCAGAAGGTCAAAGGGGGCTATATCGGGGCCGCCGACCCCCGCCGGGACGGCATTGCCCTGGGGGACTAGGCCCTTATATTGAAATAATATTTCAATCCCGCCCGGTCGTTGACAGGGCGGGGGCCGCCCCCTAAAAACCCCGCTCTTTCCGGCCCCCAATGGGCCTTTTCGGAGCCTGACGTCATGAAGCGCACCTATCAGCCGAGCAAACTGGTTCGCAAGCGCCGCCACGGCTTCCGTTCGCGCATGGCGACCGCCGGTGGCCGCAAGGTCCTGAACCGCCGCCGCTCCAGCGGCCGCAAGAAGCTGTCGGCCTGATAGCCGAACCGGGCGCCCCAGGGACGCCTTCCCGATTGGATCATCTGAAGAAACGTGCCGACTTTCTGCGAGCGGCGCGGGGAATCCGCCGCGTCGAAGGCGCCGTCACTTTGGAAACCTGCCCCACGCCCGCGCCCCTGCCCGGCCGGCTGCGCATCGGCTTCACCGCCAGCAAGAAGATCGGCAATGCCGTGGCGCGCAACCGCGCCAAGCGCCGGCTGCGTGCCGCTGCGTCGCAAGTCCTGCCCCTTTTGGGACGGGATGGGCATGACTATGTTCTGGTCGCGCGCGGAACCTGCGTGGCGCGCCCCTTCCCGGCCCTGTTGTCCGACATCACCATGGCCCTGAAGGCGGCGCACAAGAAGCTGGACGCGAATGCCGGAGAGGGTCATGCGTAAACTCGCCATCGCGCTTTTGTCCGCGCCGATCCGCGTCTATCGCGCGGTAATCTCGCCGATGATGCCGAACGCCTGCCGTTTCACCCCCAGCTGCTCGGTCTATGCGCTGGAAGCCTTGGCTTATCACGGCCCCGTCAAGGGCGTGTGGCTTACCATCCGGCGCCTGTCGCGCTGCCATCCCATCACCTGGCTCGGCGGTTCGTCGGGCTTCGATCCTGTTCCCAAGCGTCAAATTCAGCGGACCCCATGAACAACAACAAGAACGTCTTTGTGGCCATCTTCCTGGCGGCGGCGGTGCTGTTCGTCTGGCAGTATTTTGTCGCCACCCCTTCGATGAAGGCCGAGCAGGCGCGCCAGGCCGCGCTGACGCATCAGGAAAAGACCAAGCCCAGCTCCGCGCCGGTGCTGCCCAGCATCGCCACCGGCACCAGCCATCTGAGCCGCGAAGCGGCGTTGAAGGTTGGTGGCAAGCGGGTGGTGATCGACACCCCCATGGTGGACGGCTCGCTGCTGCTGAAGGGCGCGCGCCTGGATGACCTTCGCCTGAAGAACTACCACGACACGGTGAATCCCAAGTCGCCGGAGATCGTGCTGCTGGCGCCCAAGAGCACCAACTATCCCTATTCGGCGACCTTCGGCTGGGTCGGCGCGGCCAATATGCCCAGCGACAACAGCCAATGGACGCAGGTCGGCGAGGGCACCCTGTCGCCCGGCCATCCGGTGACCCTGACCTGGGACAATGGTCATGGCCTGGTCTTCACCCGCGTCATCGCCATCGACGACCAGTACATGTTCACCGTCGCCGACAGCGTCGCCAACAAGAGCGGCGCCCCGGCCACGCTCTATCCCTATGGCGTGGTGGAACGCCAAGGCATCCAGGCGGACGAAGCCAGCATGTACCTGCATGTCGGCTTTGTCGGCGTCGCAAACGGCAGCGAAGTGGACGCCAAGTACAGCGACTTCAAGGAAGCAGGCACCCCGGCCAAGACCTTCTCCTCCACCGGCGGCTGGGTGGGCATCACCGACAAATACTGGATGGCAGCGGTGGTGCCGCCCCAGGGCGAAAACTTCAACGGCGGCTATCTGGGCACCAAGACCGCTGCCGGCGTCGACGCCTATCAGGCCAATTACCGCCTGGGCGCGCGCAACGTTGCGCCCGGCGCATCGGCCAGTGTCACCCACCGCCTGTTCGCGGGCGCCAAGGTGGTGGACATCCTGCGCGGCTATGAAAACAGCCAGAAGATCGTGCATTTCGACAATGCGGTGGACTGGGGCTGGTTCTGGTTCCTGACCCGGCCCTTCTTCTGGGTGCTGGACCAGTTCAACAAGCTGTTCGGCAATTTCGGCCTGGCCATTCTGGGCCTGACCGTGATCGTCAAGCTGGTGATGTTCCCGCTCGCCAATGCGGGCTTCCGCTCCATGAGCCGGATGAAGAAGCTTCAGCCGCAAATGGAAGAGATCAAGAAGAAGCACAAGGACGACGAGCCCCAGAAGCTTCAGCTTGCCATGATGGAGCTGTACAAGCGCGAGAAGGTGAATCCGGTTTCGGGCTGCGTGCCGATCCTGCTCACCATTCCGGTGTTCATCGCGCTCTACAAGGTGCTGTTCGTCACCATCGAGATGCGGCACGCGCCCTTCTATGGCTGGATTCACGACCTGTCGGCGCCCGATCCGACGTCATTGCTGAATCTGTTTGGACTGATCCCCTACAACCCTCACGCTTTTATCGCATCGATTTCCCACACGCCCTTCGCCATCGTGGGGACGATCATGGGCTTCCTGTCCGTCGGCATCTGGCCGATCCTGATGGGCATCACCCAGTGGGTGCAGACCAAGCTCAACCCGCCGCCGGCCGACCCGGTCCAGGCCAAGATGTTCGCCTTCATGCCGGTGATCTTCACCTTCATGTTCGCGACCTTCCCGGCGGGTCTGGTGATCTATTACGCTTGGAACAACCTGCTGACGGTGATCCAGCAATACATCATCATGAAGCGCGAAGGCGCCGATGTGCACCTGTTCGGCGACGGCAAGCCCAAGCCTGAAAAGAAGCACGTCAAAAAGCTGAAAGCCGCCAATGACTGAAAAGGACAGCAGCGCCGCTGAAGAAGCCGCGCGCAAGCTGTTCGCCGGGCCATGCGATTTCATCTGGGGCGCCACCAGCGCCGACGCACTGCCGCCGGAAAAGCTGGTGGAAGTCGCTTTTGTCGGCCGTTCCAATGCCGGCAAATCCAGCCTGGTCAACGCCCTGACGGGACGCAAATCCCTGGCGCGGGTGTCCCAGACCCCCGGCGCCACCCGCCAGATCAACTTCTTCAACCTGGGCGACCGGCTGATGCTGGTGGACCTGCCCGGTTATGGTTTCGCCAAGCGCTCCAAGACCGAAGCTCAGGCCTGGCAGGAGATGATCTTTGCCTACTTGCGCGGCCGGGCGCGGCTGCGGCGCGTGGCGCTGCTGATCGATGCCCGGCGCGGACCGATGGATACAGACATTCAGGTGATGGACCTGCTGGACCGGGCCGCGGTGTCCTATGGCCTGGTGCTGACCAAGATCGACGAACTCAAGGCCGCCGAACGTCCCAGGGCGCTTGCCGGCGCCGCCGCCGAGGCCGCCAAACACACCGCCGCGCTGGCGCAGGTTCAGGTCACCAGCGCCCTGACCGGTGAAGGCATACCGGACTTGCGCACCCACCTTGCGGCCCTGTCCCAGTAAAGACGCAATAAAAGGTTGGGATGCGGGGCCTGTCGCGCTATAACGCGCCGCTTTTTGTAACGGGCGCCGCCATGGCCGGATCCTCTGACGAACCCGAAGACCGCGACCTGCGGACCCTGGCGCGTTGGCGTTCGACCGGCCGAGTGCTGGTCGAGGCGCTGCCCTACATTCTCAAATACGACCAGAAGACCATCGTGGTGAAGTATGGCGGCAACGCCATGAGCGACACCGGCGCGCGCGATTTCTCGCAGGACATCGTCCTGATGAAGCAGACCGGTATCGATCCGGTGGTGGTGCATGGCGGCGGTCCCCAGATCGGGGCAATGCTCAAGAAGCTGAACATCAACTCCACCTTCATCGATGGGCTGCGCGTCACCGACGAAGCCGCCGTCGAAGTGGTCGAGATGGTTCTGGCCGGCTCGATCAACAAGCAGATCGTCACCGGCATCAATGCCGCGGGCGGCCGCGCCATCGGACTGTCGGGCAAGGACGGCAATCTGGTGATCGCCCGCAAGATTGCGATGACCCGCACCAATCCCCAGACCGGGCAGAAGGAAGCGGTGGACCTGGGTTTCGTGGGTGAGCCGGAAAAGGTCAATCCCGAAGTCCTGCACGCCATCATGAAGTCGGAAACCATCCCGGTGATCGCGCCCATCGGCGTGGGCACCAGGGGCGAGACCTTCAACATCAATGCTGACACGGTGGCTGGCGCCATTTCCTGCGCCCTGAATGCCGAGCGCCTGGTGCTTCTGACCGATGTCGAAGGCGTGTTGGACCAGGACAAGAAGCTGATCCCGCGCCTGACGGTGCGCGAGGCGCGCGCCCTGATCGCCGACGGCACGATTTCGGGCGGCATGATACCCAAGATCCAGACCGCCATCGATGCGGTGGAAGGCGGCGTGCATGCCGCCGTCATCCTGGACGGGCGCATTCCCCATGTGCTGCTGCTGGAGCTCTTCACCGAGCATGGCGCGGGCACCCTGATCACCGCCGAATGAAGCTGCGGTTTCTGCTGGCCGCGATCGCGTGCGCCCTAGCCGCCACGCCGGCGCAGGCAGCGCTGACTTTATGCAATCGCACCAGTTACATCCTTTATGCCGCGACCTCGGCGATCCAGAGCCCGCGCAGCCAGACGCAAGGCTGGACCCGCATCACGCCGGGCGAATGCCAGCTGGCGCGCAAGGAGCCGCTGACGGCGGAGACGTATCTGGTGCATGCCCGCACATCATTGGCGCATTCTGGGCCCGCGCGCGCCTGGGGTGGCGCCTATCCGGTCTGCGTCAAGGACGCCAACTTCTCCAGCGCCCAGGGCGTCACCCAGCCCTATTGCACCGCCGAGGACACCTTCGCGCTGCCGTTCGCCCCACTGGACAATCGCGGCAAAAGCGTCTGGACCATGAATTTCGACGAACAGCCCGCCATGAACGCCACCGAAGCGCAGCTGGCCGGGGTCAAGCGCCTGCTGAAGGACAATGGCTATAAAATCGATCGCATCGACGGCAAGCCGGACAAGGCAACCGGCGCGGGGCTCCAGGATTTCCGCAAGCGCATGAAATTCGCCGTCACGGCCGGCAATACCGAACTGTTCGACACGCTGGAACGGGAGGCACGCAAGAAAATCGCCCCCGCCGGCTATACCGCGTGCAACGAGACCCGCGATGTGCTGCTGCTGGCGCTGGGCCAGATCGAAGGCGGCCGGCCGGTGTCGCGCGGCTGGTGGACGGTGCAGCCGGGCGCCTGCGCCAAGGCGGTCACCACGCCCCTGAATACCGAGGCGGTTTACCTGCTGGCGCTGCGCAAGAGCGGCGGCACGCTGGTGGGCGGGGGCATGCATTTCTGCACCACGGCTGCGGCATTCGAGATCAAAGGCGCCGACAATTGCAGCGGGCGCGGTCTTGCCGACAACGGTTTTGCCGCCACGCCGACGAAGGGCGCCAGCGGTTATGTCGCCCATATCGGCCCGGCGGGATTGAAACGCTAACGCATCCTCACCCTTCGACAGGCTCTGGGTGAGGAATCGTGCAAGCCCTCATGCTGAGCCTGTCGAAGCATGAGGGCGCGCACTCAGGCGTTGATGTTGAAATAGTTGAGATGCCAGCGCATCTCTTCCTTGGTGAGGGGAAAGCCCACGCCGCCCCGTGCCGGCAGGATATCGCGCGTCGGCAATTTCATGATGAAAGTCTGGATCTTGAACGCCACGCGCATGGACAGATGCGTGTGCCAGACCAGCGACACAACCGGCTTGGCGCTGCTGGCGGCCAAAATCCGCTTAACCGTCTGCTCATCGAGATGGGCGAGCTGGGCAAGCGCAGCAATCACCACCTCACGCTGGCCTGCCTGGGCCGCCTGCTCCACAAAGACGCCATCCAGCCGGCTTTCCTGTTTCGCCGCTGCCACCTTTTCGGCCGGCGAAACGGTGTCAGCTTCCCGCGGCGGTTCGGCCAGCCGCGCCCGCAACTCGCGGTTCAGGTGAATGCGCGTGGCATCGGACAGATCGTTGCGGGCCGCCAGCCGTTCCAGGATGGAGGCACCCACAAGACTGCCGATGCGCCGGATGGCGCGCGCCGACAGATCGGCGCGCAGCGCCAGCGGCATGTGCCAGGCATTGATCTCCTCGGCCTGGTCCAGGATGCGTTCCATCGTGTCCTTGCGGATTTTCGCATCCGGATTGACCAGCAGGGCTGCGACCGCCGAAACATCCAGCGATTGCACCAGCCGGTCGCTCACCGGTTCGCTCACCGGCTTGCGGCTGGCGATGGCGGTGAGAACCTGCTGCACCTGTCCGCAGGCGATGATCTCGATCAGGTCGGAATCAGACAGCAGCGGGGAATATTGCAGGATGGGCGCCGCCACCACGCTGTTCAGATCCGTGGCCAGCCGCAGCACCACATCCCTGGGGACGCACGTCAGGCTCTTGATCTCTTCGGCCAGGATGGCCCGCACGCGCACGGCCGCATCGCGCGCCAGGCATTCCAGCGTCTCGATGGTCAGCGCAAAGACGTGGCCGCTTTCGCGTTCCGACAGCCCCGGAATCAGGCGCGCAATCTTGGCCGCCAGTTCGGCACGCACATCTTCATTCTCGTCATTGGCCAGGATGCGGTTGGTGACGGCGGGCGATGCCGGATTGGCGGCTACGGCGGCGCGCGTGGCGGGCGCGGCATGGGTGGCCAGATAATGCAGCACATCGGGACCGGCATCGGTGCGGGCCGCAAGCTCGGTGGCGCCGCCTGGTGTGGCGGCGCGAATGTCCAGAATATCCAGCGCATCGCGCGGGTTCAGGCCGGGCTTGCCGGAGCGTTCAATGGGTGCGCGCTGGTCCATACGTTCCCTGTTTTCCCGCCCCCGGGGCCAGCTGCCATTGTGCGCCCGGTGCTTTAACAGGCCTTAAACAGGCATGGTGGACATACGTTAACGGTGCTTGCGGAAGGCCGCCGCCCGCGCCATGTTCCGGCCCATGGGAAGCGCCGTACAAGCGGAAAAAGACAGGCAGACGCCCGGTTCCGGGCCCGATTTCCGTCATGTGACGGAATGGATTTTTGACCTGGACAACACATTGTACCGCGCCGACAACGGCATCTTCGCCCAGATCGAAGCGCGCATGACCGACTATGTCATGGCCTTCCTGAAACTGCCGCGCGAGGACGCCTATGCACGGCAGAAGGATCTGTATCGCCGCCACGGCACCACCCTGAACGGCTTGATGCGCGAGCATGGTGCGGCGCCGGACGAGTATTTGCACTATGTCCATGACATCGACCTGTCAGACCTGGACCCCGATGCGCTGCTGACGGCGGCGCTGGAAAAATTGCCGGGCCGGCGCTTTGTCTTCACCAATGGCTGCCGCGATCATGCCGCGCGCATCCTGGACCGGCTGGGCATGGCGCACCTGTTCGCCGATGTCTGGGACATACGCACCATGGGCTTTGCGCCCAAGCCCGAAGCCCCCGCCTATGAGAGCGTTGTGGCAGCCGGTGGCGTGGCATGCCAGAACGCGGCCATGTTCGACGATATCGCCCGCAACCTGGTCCCGGCGCGCAAGCTGGGCATGACCACGGTATGGCTGAAGAGTGATTCACCCTGGGGCAAACATGGCCCCTTGATGGACGTCTCCACGGGCGACATAGATCATGAGACCGACAATCTGACCCAGTTTCTGCAAAGCATCAGGATTTGACCATGAGTGACTTGAGCGCCGCCATTACCGCTGCCTGGGACAGGCGCGAAAGCTTGAACGTGTCGTCCAGGGGCGCGGAACGCGATGCCGTGGAAGCGGCACTGAACGGACTGGACAGCGGTGAACTGCGCGTGGCCGAAAAGATCGGCGGCGAATGGAAAGTGCATGAATGGCTGAAGAAGGCCGTGCTGCTGTCCTTCCGCCTGAACGACATGAAGCTGATCTCCGGCGCGCCGGGTGAAGCAGTGTGGTGGGACAAGGTGGATTCCAAGTTCCTGGGCTGGGATGAGGCGCGCTTTCGCGCCGCTGGTTTCCGCGCCGTGCCCGGCGCCATCGTGCGCCGCAGCGCCTTCATCGCCAAGGGCGCGGTGCTGCTGCCCAGCTTCGTCAATGTCGGCGCCCGGGTCGGCGAGGGCACCATGATCGACACCTGGGCCACGGTCGGCTCCTGTGCCCAGGTCGGCGCAAACTGCCATATCTCGGGCGGCGCCGGCCTTGGCGGCGTGCTGGAGCCGTTGCAGGCGGCCCCCACCATCATCGAGGACAATTGCTTCATCGGCGCCCGCGCCGAAGTGGCCGAAGGCGTGATCGTGGGCGAAGGCAGCGTGCTGTCCATGGGCGTGTATCTGTCGGGCTCCACCAAGATCGTGGACCGCGCCACCGGCGAGATTCATCTGGGCACGGTGCCGCCCTATTCGGTGGTGGTGTCGGGCTCTATGCCGTCGGCCAACGGCCCGAACCTTTATTGCGCCGTGATCGTCAAGCGGGTGGACGAAAAGACGCGCGCCAAGACCTCGATCAACGAATTGCTGCGGGATTGATGAGCACTGTTATTGACGCGCTGGCGCTGGCCCAGGCCCTGATCCGCCGCCCCTCGGTGACGCCCAAGGATGCGGGCGCGCTGGACGTGCTGGAAGCGGTGCTGAAGGATATCGGCTTCACCACCCACCGCCTGCCGTTCGGCGATATCGACAATCTCTATGCCCGGCTGGGCGATGCCAGCCCGCATTTCTGTTTTGCCGGCCATACCGACGTGGTGCCGGTGGGTGAAGGTTGGAAGAATGATCCCTTTGCCGCCGAGGTAAAGGACGGCATGCTCTATGGCCGGGGCGCGGCCGACATGAAATCGGCCATCGCGGCCTTTGTCTCGGCGGCTGCGCGCATCGGCGCGCCAAAAGGCTCGATCAGCCTGCTCATCACCGGCGACGAGGAAGGCATTGCCATCAACGGCACCGTCAAGCTGCTGGAATGGCTGAAAGCCCGCGGCGAGAAGATCGATCATTGCGTGGTGGGCGAACCCACCAGCGTGGGCCAGGCCGGCGATACCTTGAAGATTGGCCGCCGCGGCTCGATCAATTTCAAGGTCACCGTCACCGGCGTGCAGGGCCATGTCGGCTATCCGCAAAGGGCCAGGAATCCCATTCCGGTGCTGGCCGAACTGGTGACCCAGCTCGCCGCGCACAAGCTGGACAAGGGCAACGACCATTTCGATCCCTCGACCCTGGCCTTCACCTCCATGGATGTCGGCAACGACACCACCAATGTGATTCCGGGCGAAGCGCGCGCGGCCTTCAACATCCGCTTCAACGACAAGCATACGCCCGATAGCCTGATCAACTGGGTGCAGGACCGCAGCCAGCGCATCGCCCAGGAATCGGGCTGCGCCATCACGGTGACCTCGCAGACTAGCGGCGTGTCGTTCCTGACCGCGCCGGGCAAGTTCACCCAGCTGGTCAGCGACACCGTGTCCAGCGTCACCGGTCAGTCACCATTTTTCTCCACCAGCGGCGGCACGTCCGACGCGCGCTTCATCAAGGATATCTGCCCGGTGGTGGAACTGGGGCTGGCGGGCGGCACCATGCACAAGGCCGATGAATGCGTGCCGGTGGCCGAAATCGCCGCCCTGACGAATATCTATGAGGCGCTGCTCAAGGCGTACTTCGCCAGGCCGCCGCTTTAGCCGGCCCTAGCCTTGTCGATGGCCGCCACGTCGATCTTCTGCATGGTCATCATGGCCTCGAAGACGCGCTTGGCTTCATCGCCACCGGCGGCCATCGCCTCGGTCAAGGTCCGCGGCGTGATCTGCCAGGAGATGCCCCACTTGTCCTTGCACCAGCCGCAATCGCTTTCCTTGCCGCCATTGCCGACAATGGCGTTCCAGTAGCGGTCGGTTTCTTCCTGATTGTCCGTGGCGATCTGGAAGGAAAAAGCCTCACTGTGCTTGAACATGGGCCCGCCATTGAGGCCGATGCAGGGAATGCCGGCGACGGTAAAGTTGGCCACCAGTGCATCGCCCGCCTTGCCCGAGGGAAAATCGCTGGGCGCACGGTGAACCGCGCCCACGCTGCTGTTCGGGAACGTCTTGGCATAGAAATTGGCCGCCGCCTCGGCGTCTTTGTCGTACCAGATGCAGATCGTGTTCTTGGCAATCGCCATGGGGCGTCCTTTCGCTTTTTTATTCGTGAGTTGGCGGTCATGCTCAGTGCCAAATCCGTCTAAAAGACGGCCGGAAACCTGCCGATCCGACACGGGCATACTCTTTTTTGCGGTTCCGTAATCCCGCTGACAGCCAGTCAATCGCCCGGATAGCCCACCCGCACCAGATACAGCCCGTCCGGCGGGGAAACAGGTCCACAGGCGCTGCGGTCGCGCGCCTCCAGCGCCGCTTTCAGGTCTTTGGGCTGCCACTTGCCCTCGCCCACCAGTTTCAGGGAACCGGCGAAAGAGCGGATCTGGTGATGCAGGAAGGAGCGTGCCGAGGCTTCGATATGGATTTCATCGGCGCGGCGGCTGACGTCCAGGCGGTCGAGAGTCTTGACCGGCGATTGCGCCTGGCATTCGGCGGCGCGGAAGGTGGTGAAGTCATGCTGACCGACAAGATATTGCGCCGCCGCCTGCATCGCTTCGGCATCCATCCGGTGCGAGACATGCCACACCCGCCCCTCCTCCAGCGCCGGCGGGCTGCGGCGATTGAGAATACGGAACAGGTAATGGCGCGAGGTGGCCGAGAAGCGGGCGTGGAATTCACTGTCGACGACTTCAGCATCCAGCACGACGATGGGCGCCGGCCGCAGATAATAGTTCAGCGCGTCGCGCACCTTGCCGGCCTCGAAACTCTTTTCCAGGTCGAAATGCGCCACCTGTCCGAGGGCATGTACCCCGGCATCGGTGCGGCCGGCGCCCGTCACGGTGACGCGTTCGGCGGAGAGTTTCTCGATGGCGTCTTCCAGCGCACCTTGTATCGAAGCGCCTTCGGCCTGGCGCTGCCAACCGACAAAGGGCCCGCCGTCATATTCGATGGTGAGCCGGTAGCGCGGCATCAGACGAGCTGGGTGCCGGCCGGCACAGCAAAACCCTTGAGCAGTGCATCGGCATCCATCGCCTTGCCGCCCGCGCGCTGTACCTTGCGCAGGCGCACCGCGCCATCGCCGCAGGCCACGGTCAGCGCGTCATCCAATGTGATGCCGGGACGGCCATTGCCGGCGGCGGGTTCGGCATAAAGAACTCTCAGCCGTTCACCATTCACTTCGGTCCAGGCGCCGGGAAAGGGCGACAGGCCGCGGACATGGCAGTCCACGTCATGCGCGCTTCTGGTCCAGTCGATGCGCGCTTCTTCCTTCAAAATCTTCCTGGCATAGGTGACGCCCTCTTCGCTTTGCGCTTGCGGCGTCACGCCACCGCGTTCCAGCGCGCCCAGCGCCCGAACCATCAGGTCGGCGCCCAGTCGCGACAACTCGCTGGCCAGTTCGCCGCTGGTCTTGCGGCCGATAGGCGTGCGCTCGGCCATCAGCACCGGGCCGGTGTCCAGCCCCTCTTCCATCTGCATCACCATCACTCCGGTCTCGGCGTCACCCGCCATGACCGCGCGCTGGATGGGCGCCGCACCGCGCCAGCGTGGCAACAGCGAGCCGTGCAGGTTGAAGCAGCCCAGCCTGGGCGCATCCAGAATCGGTTTAGGCAAAAGCAGGCCATAGGCCACGACAATCGCAGCATCGAGATTGAGAGCAGCGAATTCTTCCTGCTCAGCCGCGCCTTTCAACGACAGCGGCGTGCGCACTGGCAGTTTGGCGGATTCAGCAAACTTGTGAACCGGTCCCGGTTCAAGCGCCAGGCCGCGCCCTTTGGGGCGGGGTGGCTGGGAATAGACACAGGCGATGTCATGGCCCTGGGCGATCAGTTCGGCAAGCGTAGGCACCGCGAAGTCCGGTGTGCCCATGAATGCCAATCGCAGGGTCATGCGATCAGGCGGTTTCTTTGAGCTTCTTGGCCTTGGTGAGCTTGCGCACCGCCATGCTCTTTTTCAGGCGCGACAGGTGATCGATGAACAGCACACCGTTCAGGTGATCCATCTCATGCTGCAGGCAGGTGGCCAGCAAGCCATCGGCTTCCAGGGTCTGCTTCTTGCCATTGCGGTCCAGATACTCCGCCTTGATGCGGGCGGGGCGTTCGACATCGTCCCAGATTTCCGGCACCGACAGGCAACCTTCCTCGAACACCGCCGTCTCGTCGGACGCCCAGGTGACCTTGGGGTTGATATAGGCCACCGGGTTCTTCTTGCCGTCCTTCTTGTCCAGCTCGATCACCAGCACGCGCTTGGCGACCCCGATCTGGATGGCAGCCAGGCCGATGCCATCGGCGGCGTACATGCTCTCGGCCATGTCGTCGACCAGGGTGCGAATCTCGTCGGTCACGGCATCCACGTCGGTGGACACCGCTTGGAGGCGCGGATCAGGGGCGGTTAGAATGGGTCGCACGGTCATGGGCTGGAAATAGGCGCATCAGCCAATTGGGTCAAGGATTCATGGAATTAGCATTGATTATACTGGCGATTGCCTTGTTGGTGGCCGCCGCCATCCTGGCCTTTGCACGGCGCACGCCGGCGCCCCTACCCGATTCCCGGCTGGATGCGGTGCTGTCGGGCCAGGGCGACATTTCCGGCCAGTTCAAGGCCGCCATCCAGGCCCAGGCGGAACTGCAGCGCACCCTGGACGAGCGTATCGCCGCGCTGGACAAGCGGCTGGGCGAGAACCTGACCGACAGCGCCACCAAGACCGCCGCCAGCATCGCCGGCATCGGCGAGCGGCTGGTGGTGATCGATGAAGCGCAGAAGAACATCTCGGCCTTGTCGGGCCACGTCGTGTCCCTGCAACAGGTCCTGTCCAACAAGCAGTCGCGCGGCGCCTTCGGCCAGGCCCAGATGGAAGAGATCGTGCGCGATGGCTTGCCGTCCTCGCTATACGACTTCCAGTTCACCCTTTCCAACCGCAACCGGCCCGACTGCATCATCCGCATGCCCGGCAACGCGGCGGTACTGGTGATCGATTCCAAGTTTCCGCTGGAAGGCTTCGAAGACATCCGCCGCGCCGCGACGGAGGAAGACAAGAAAATCGCCTTCGCCAAGGTGCGCGCCACCGTCGCCAAGCATGTTGCCGATATCGCCGAAAAATACCTGATCCCCGGCGAAGTGCAGACCCCGGCCATCATGTTCGTGCCATCGGAATCCATCTATGCCGACCTTCATGACGGCTTTTCTGACGTGATCCAGAAGGCGCACCGCGCCAATGTCATCGTGGTGTCGCCCAACATCCTGATGCTGGCGATCAACACCATCCAGACGGTGATGAAGGATGCGCGCATGCGCGAGCAGGCCGATCTGATCCGCAAGGAAGTGGGCGTGCTGCTGAACGATGTGCGGCTCTTGAGCGACCGGGTGAGCAAGCTGCAAAGCCATTTCAACCAGGCCGATGCCGACATCAAGAATATCCTGATCTCGACCTCCAAGATCACCAGCCGCGCGGAACGAATTGAGAAGGTCGAGCTGGCCCCGCCCGAAGGTCCCAAAAGCCTGAGCTAGAGCGCGCGGCGCGCCTTGAAGGCCGCGCTGAGCGTGCCTTCATCCAGATAATCGAGCTCACCGCCCACCGGCACGCCATGGGCCAGACGGGTGACCTTCATGTCGCCCAGAAGGTCCATAAGGTAATGCGCCGTGGTCTGGCCTTCTACCGTGGCGTTCATCGCCAAAATCACTTCTTCGATACCTTTTACGCGCTCCAGCAGGCCGCCGACATTCAGCCGGTCCGGCGTGACACCATCCAGCGCCGACAGCGCCCCGCCCAGCACATGATAACGGCCGCGAAACACGCCGGCCCGTTCCAGCGCCCACAGATCGGCGACATCTTCCACCACGCACAGGATATGCGGATCGCGGCGGCTGTCGCTGCAGATGGCGCAAGGGCTCTGGGTATCGAGATTGCCGCACACCTGGCATGTGAGAATGGCGTCGGCCGCCTCGCGCAGACTGGCGGCCAGCGGTTCCAGCAAGGTGTCGCGCTTTTTCAGGAGCGCCAGCGCCGCGCGGCGGGCCGAGCGCGGCCCCAGCCCCGGCAGTTTGGACAGCAGCTGAATCAGCCGCTCGATTTCCGAGCCGATGGCCGCCATCAGGAATCGGAATCGCTTTCCGGCATGGCGGGAGCGATATCTTCGCTCACCACGTCGCGCACCGCGACGATTTCGGCGCCGGGGAAACGGTCCAGCACGGCGCGCACCATCGGCTCCTGCGCCACCGCTTCAAAGCGCGCCGTCTTGGCCGACTGTTTCTGCTCCGCCAACGTGGGCGCGCCGCCCTGGCTGGCGATGGATACGGCCCAGCGTTCGCCGGTCCAGTCGCGCAATTTCTGCTGCAGGTCGCCCGCCAAGGTGCGCGGCGCGCGGGCATGGGGGCGAAATTCGATGCGGCCCGGCTCCAGATGCACCAGGTGCACGTAATTTTCCAAAGCGACGCGCAGGATGGGCGCGTTATTGGCGGCCGCCAGCGCGACCATGTCTTCCAGGTTGCGGATGGACGCGCTGGGCGCGCCTTCGGGCTGCGGCTGCGGCGCGCGCATGGCGCCGCCCGAGGCAACAGGCGCGCGGGGCGATGACGACGGTGCAGGAGCGGCCCCGCGCGGCACCGGAACCGCACCACCGTCCAGCAAGTCTTTCACCAGCTTGTCGGTGGGCGGCAGTTCGGCTGCGTAAGACAAGCGGATCAGCGCCATCTCGCAGGCCGAGATCGGGCGTGTGGCATCGCGCACTTCAAACAGGCCCTTCAGCAGGATCTGCCAGGCGCGCGTCAGCGCCGCGACGGAAAGCTTGGCCGCCAAGTCGGCAGCGCGCTTGGCTTCACCCGAGCCGCCGTCAAAGAAGCCTTGCGCCGCGGGCGCAACTTTCAGCCGTGTCAGGAAATGGGTGGTCTCCAGAAGATCTTGCATCACGGCCAGCGGATCGGCGCCGGCGTCATACAGGCCGCCCAGGTCGGTCAGCGCTTCGGCAATCTTGCCGCCCATCAGCTTTTCAAAGATGTCCAGCACACGGCCACGATCGGCCAGGCCCAGCATCCGGCGCACGGTGTCGGCGGTGATCATGTCGCCTTCGCCATGCGCGATGGCCTGGTCCAGCAGCGAAAGCGAGTCGCGCGCGGAGCCTTCGGCCGCCCGCGCGATCAGCGCCAGCGCGCCTTCCTCGATCTTGACCTTTTCCTTTTCGGCCAAAGTCGCCAGGTAGGCGGCCAGTTCGGCGCTGTCGATGCGGCGCAGATCGAAACGCTGGCAGCGCGACAGCACCGTGACCGGGACCTTGCGGATCTCGGTGGTGGCGAAAACGAACTTCACATGCGGCGGCGGCTCTTCTAGGGTCTTGAGCAACCCGTTGAAGGCCTGCTTGGACAGCATGTGCACTTCGTCGATGATGTAGACCTTGTAGCGGGCCGAGACCGGGGCATAGCGCACCCCTTCGATGATCTCGCGGATATCGTCGATGCCGGTTCGCGACGCGGCGTCCATTTCCTGCACATCGACATTGCGCGATTCCGAAATCGAAATGCAGGGCTCGCACACGCCGCAAGGCTGGATGGTGGGCTGGGTATTCTTGCCGTCGGCCCCGATGCAGTTCAGGGCGCGGGCGATGATGCGCGCGGTGGTGGTTTTTCCCACCCCGCGCACGCCGGTCAGCATGAAGGCATGGGCGATGCGGCCCGTCGCAAAGGCGTTGGACAGGGTGCGCACCAGCGCTTCCTGCCCGATCAGGCCGGTGAAATCGGTGGGGCGGTATTTGCGCGCCAATACGCGATAGGGCTGTGCGGGCGCGGGGGTTTTGGCCATGCCGGACTATAGCAAGCGCCCCGCCGAAAGGGGCGGTTTTTGCGCGCAAAATCTGGGGAAAGTCCCTTGGCCGCTCGCCCAAGCTCGCGGCGTCAGCCCCCTTTCGCATGTCCACCGGACATGCTCCCGCCTGGCGGCGCCGGGGTCAAACGGTGGAAGCCGGCGACCCGCAGCAGATTCGGTATGGCTGCTACCTTCCGGTCCTGACCAGGTTAGCGAGTGCTACGTCCACCGACTTCCGGGCGGGGATATAGGATTTCCCGTGGAAAAATGCGAGTCGTGGCGCATGAGCCCCATGGCATTTTCTGGCAATCCCCTGGACCGGGCCAGCTACCACCGCGCCGATGCCGCCTGGCTGGCGGCACAGGCGGCCAGGGGCCTGTTCCTGCCCTTCTGGCAGAACCGGCCTTTCGTGGTTTCAGACCGCGCAGGGTTCCTGCCGTGGCACCGCGCATGGGTCGGCGCGCCATCCGTGTTTCTGGGCCTGGACGGCGATCAGCCGCTGTTCGCCGTCGATCTGGCGGGCGAAAGCGAACCGCAACTGGACGGCGGCGCGTTCCAGGAGATGCGCCCTGCCGCCTTCGTGCTGCCGGCGCGCGACACCGCCATTGCCGGCCAGGCCAAGGCCCTGCTGGACTGGCACGAGCGCCACGGCTTCTGCCCCAATTGCGGAACGGCCACGCAGATGTGCGATGGCGGTTATCGCCGCACCTGTCCCAGTTGCGGCGCTGAACATTTTCCCCGCACCGATCCGGTGGTGATCATGCTGCCGGTTTTCGGCGATGAATGCCTGGTAGGCCGTAACCAGCGTTTTCCGCCCCAGCTGTATTCGGCCTTTGCCGGTTTCGTGGAGCCGGGCGAGAACATGGAAGAAGCAGTGCGCCGCGAACTGCGCGAGGAAGTGAACCTGGCGGCGGGCGAGGTCACCTACCACGCCACCCAGCCCTGGCCGTTTCCGTCCTCCTTGATGCTGGGATGTTATGCCCGGGCATTGAGCCGCGATTTTGCGATCGACCGCAACGAGATCGAAGAGGCGCGCTGGCTGACAAGGGACGAGGTGCGCACGCGACTGGCGGGCGGCATCGAAGATGACATGAAGCTGCCGGTCACCATCGCCATCGCCCATCACCTGCTGAAGGACTGGGCGGGGCGATGATGAACTGACTATTTCTTCTTTTCCGCGCCGACGCCCTTGGCGGCAACTTGAAGCAGCGTACTGCTCACTTCCGCCAGCCGGTGCACGTCCACCACCATCTCCATGACGATCGAGACCTTGTTGTCACCAAGGGGCGTGATGGAGGTGACTTTGACGGTGCTGGCGGACGTGCTCATGGGACAAACTGTGTCCCCGCGTACAATTTTAGCAATGCTCCCGCGCCGGCAGGCTCAGGGCATGTCTTCGCGGAAGGGCGAGGCAGGATACACGCCCATCACCGACATTTTCGCCGTCTGGAATTCCAGCTCCTTCAGCGCGGCGGCGACGTTCGGCTGGTCGGGATGGCCCTGGATGTCGGCATAGAACTGGGTAGCGTTGAACGAACCGCCCAGCTGGTAGCTCTCCAGCTTGGTCATGTTCACGCCATTGGTGGCGAAAGCGCCCAGCGCCTTGTACAGCGCGGCCGGCGCGTTCTTCACCTGGAAGATGAAGCTGGTCACCACCTTGCCCCGGTTGGGCGCGTGTTCGTCCTGGCGCGACATGATCAGGAATCGCGTGGCGTTGTGATGCTCGTCTTCGACATCGGCCTGCAGAATCTTCAGGCCATAAAACTCCGCTGCCAGGGTGGACGCGATGGCCGCGGCGCTTTTGTCGCCCAGTTCGGCGATGTGCTTGGCCGAGCCGGCCGTATCGTACCAGTTATGCGCCACCAGTTTTCGGTTGCGCAGGATGGTGCGGCACTGGGCCAGCGCCGGCGCCTGGCTGTAGACGCTCTTGATGTTTTCCAAGGTCGCATCCTTCAGGCCCAGCAACTGGTGCCGGATGGGCAGGAAATGTTCGCCCACGATATGCAGGCCCGAATCCGGCAGTAGATGATGGATATCGGCGATGAGGCCGATCAGCGAATTTTCCACCGGGATGATGACCAGGTCAGTATCGCCGGACTTGGCCGCCTCGATGGCGTCTTCGAATGTGGGCTTGGGGATCGCGCTCGCATGCGGCACCGCTTCGCGCGCCGCCAGATTGGCATAGGCGCCAGGTTCGCCCTGAAAGGCGACACGCCTGGCATTGGCAATGGTCTTGATCACGACAGCAGCTTTCGGGCCCGTTCCAAATCGGCGGGAGTATCGACAGACAAGGGCGCTTCGTCCACACGCGCCACCGCAATGCTCATGCCCGCTTCCAGCGCCCGCAGCTGTTCCAGCTTCTCGCGGCTTTCCAGCGGCGATGGCGGCAGGGCGACAAAGCTTTCCAGCGCCTCGCGCCGATAGGCGTAAAGACCGACATGATGATAGAGCGTGCCCTCGCCGCCCGGGGCGGTGGTGCGGGTGAAATACAGCGCCCGGCCCAGCCGCTCATCGGCGTCCCAGGCCACCACCGCCTTGACCACGGCGGGGTTGGTTTCGTCGGCGGCATTGTCGATGGGGGCGGCCAAAGTGGCGATATCGGCCCCCGATTTGGCCAGGGCCTCGACCACCGTCTTGAGCTGGCCCGGGTCCAGGGCCGGCAGATCGCCCTGCAGGTTCACCACCACGTCATGCGCGCCCTTGGGGTCGATTTTCTTGAGGGCCGCCCAGATCCGGTCGGAGCCCGATGGTAGGTCCGGGTCGGTCAGGACCGCCCGGCCCCCCGCCTTTTGCACGCAAGCGACGATCTCTTCCTCGCCCGCCGCCACCACAACCGGCCCCAGGCCAGCCGCCATGGCCCGGGCCCAGACCCGCACGATCATGGGCTGGCCCGCGATATCGGCCAGCGGCTTGCCCGGCAGCCGCATCGAGGCCATCCGGGCGGGGATCAAAAGGACTGGGTTCATGACGGTTCCATCGCCTGCGCCTCTTTAGGCCGGGATTGGCGCTAAGGCCAGCTACCGCCTACAAATTATGCGACGCTTCGCCGCAATGACGTGGGGGCCGCGGCGGGTAATGTCGCCCCGTATTTTGCCGGGACCCACCCGGCTTTGGGGAGAGCCATGGATTCCTTCGAGTGGAACAAGATCATTGGTGCCGTTCTGGGCACAGCGATCTTCATCTTCGTCGTCCGCGTCGTGGCCGAGAACATCTATGAACCCGAAAAGCCGGAAAAGCCCGGCTATGTCGTGGAAGGCGTGACCGAGACTCCGGCCGGCGGCGGCGCTGCCGCGCCCGTCGCCGAAACCCTGCCCGATTGGGGCACCGTGCTGGCCAAGGCCGACGTCGCCGCGGGCAAGACGACCGGTGCCAAGTGCGAAGCCTGCCATGACCTGTCGGCTGCCAAGACCATCAAGATCGGCCCGCCGCTGTTCGGAGTGGTGGACCGCGCCCGCGCCTCGATCGCTGGCTTCTCGTATTCGGCGGCCATAAAGGGCAAACCGAGCAACTGGACCTATGACGAGCTGTTCAAGTTCCTCAAGTCGCCGGGCGCTTACATCCCGGGCACCAAGATGAGCTTCGCCGGTATCTCCAAGATCGACGATCGCATCAACCTGATCGCCTATCTGCGCAGCAATGCCGATGCGCCGGCCGCGATCCCAGCGCCCAAGCCCGCTGCCGCCGAGCCCGCCGCTGCCGCTCCGGCTGCCGGCGCTGCTCCGGCCGCCGCCGATGGCGCGCCGGCCAAGGGTCCGAACGGTCCGGCCACGCCGCCCGCGCCCAAGGCCAACTAACGGAACGTGGCAGGACTGTCGGGCAAGCCCAATGTCCTGTTCCTGTTGCCGCCGGGATGGGACGCGCTGAGCAAGGCGCTGTTCGGCCATGCCGCCTTCAACAGTTTTCTTGAGGGCAAGGATCACTACGCGCCGCAGCAGATCGACTATTTTGTCGGCTTCCGCCCGCCGCACGGATTCCTCAAAGGCCTGCCGCGCCTCAAAGCGATCTTCTCGCTGGGCGCCGGCGTCGACGGCTTTTTGCGCGATCCGGAATTTCCCCGCCACCTGCCGGTGGTGCGTTTCGTGGACGAAACGCTGCAACGGGAAATGGCGCAGTACGTCACCATGCATGCCCTGATCGTGCACCGCCACCAGCGCGCCTTCGATGAAGCGCAGAAGGCCCACCTGTGGAAGCAGCGCATGCTGTCGCGCGCCAGCCGTGACGTGCGCATCGGCATATTGGGCATGGGCGATATCGGCGCGGTGACGGCCGAGCGCCTGCAGATGTTCGACTTCCAGGTTTCGGGGTGGAGCCGCCGCCACAAGACCGTGCCGGGTGTGACCAGTTTTGCCGGTGCTCAGGAATTGCCGCAGTTCCTGGCTCAATGCGACATGATGGCGTGCATGCTGCCGCTGACACCCGAAACCGAAGGCATCATGAACGCCCAGCTGTTCGCCGGATTGCCGCAAGGAGCCTGGGTGATGAATGTGGGCCGCGGCGGTCATTGCAACGAACAGGATCTGGTGGCGGCGCTGGACAGCGGCCATCTGGGCGGCGCGGTGCTGGATGTGTTCCAGACCGAGCCCCTGCCGCAGGACAATGTGCTGTGGAGCCATCCCAAGGTGACGGTGACGCCGCACATCGCCGGCATCACCGATCCGCGCAACGCATCGGCCTTTGTGGTGGATTGCGTCGCGCGCGCCGAGACCGGCGCACCGTTCAAGAATGTCGTGGACTTGAACCGGGGCTACTGATGTCTGTTGCCAGCCGGATCAAGGATGCCGCGGCGGAGCTGTTCATCGGCGCCGAGCGGCGCGGCGTGTTCCGCAAGTTGCAGGCCTTTGAACGCGACCTGAGCGAATATCCCGAACTGGAGGTACTGGCGCAGAACTATCCGGTGATTCGCGCCGAATGCGAGTATCTGATCCACAGCCAGCTGCGACTCCCCGGCATGGAAGAACTGACCAGCTATACCTCCGGCGGCATTCACCAGATCGCCTGGAAGAGCTTCATGTTCAAGTCCGGGGAATTCATCGAGGAAAATTGCGCCCTGGCGCCCAGGACCGCCGCACTGCTGCGAGACATTCCCGGCGTCTACACCGCCTTCTTTTCGGTGCTGGAGCCCGGCCAGCACATCAAGGCGCATTGGGGTTACTGGAAAGGTTTTGTCCGCCATCACCTGGGCGTTCTGATCCCCGGCAACAACCGCGACAATAGCTGCTGGATCCGAATCAACCCCGAGGCGCAGGCGCGGGATGGTGATCGCACCCAGATAGAACAGGGCGAGAAATATTTCTGGCATGACGGCGAAGCGGTGCTGTTCGACGACACCTTCCTGCACGATGCCGCCAACAATGCCGATCAGGTCCGCGTGGTGCTGTTCCTGGACGTGGCGCGCAAGATGGTGTGGCCGCTGGCGCTGCTGAACCGGCTGTTCCTGTGGATCGCCCACAAGGACAAGTCGGTGCGCGCGATTCGCACCAACGCAAAGATCAAAGCCGCCCCCTAGAGGCGTCTGATCGACGTCACCGGGCCGGCGATTTTCTCAATGCGCGCCACCGCCTCCGCCAAGGGCTCGATCGCCACCTGCATGTGGTAAGCATTGGCATGTAGCAGACGCGTTTCGTCCAGCATCACCCCCATATGGCCCTTCCAGAACACCAGATCGCCCCGCTGTGACGCCGCGCTGACCGATTCGCCCAGCGCCTTCTCCATCATGTCGGTGTCGCGCGGCGCCGCCTTGCCAACCGCCTGCAACGCGGTCTGGATCAGGCCCGAGCAATCCAGCCCCGCCGCCGTCTTGCCGCCCCAGACATAGGGTACACCGACAAAGCGTTCGGCAATCGCGACGAAATCCTTTTCCGCCAGAGGTTCGAGATGGCGCTGGTGGACATACTGGTATTCACCGATCCGCACATAGTCGCCCTGGCGATCCAGCACCGGAACGCGCGCATTCAGCGGCAGGAAATCCTGCACGGCGGTTTTCAGATCCGGCGCGGAAAAGACCGGCGCCATCAGGACCGAAACAGTGGCGTCAGTGGCGAACAGCGGGCGCGCGCCCAGTTCGAAAATATATCCCACATAGCGGTCGTTTTCCGCCTGCCCCCACAGCCAGTCGCCTTCTTCATAGACGGTGAAGACTTCGCCGAACAAAAGTTCGCTGTCCTGGGCAGAACCGAACGTCGGCTCCACGCACAGCGCGGCGCGACCCACGCCGATGGAATATTTGACGCCCTGCGCATAACGCGGCGCATCCACCGTGCCCTTGAGATGCGCCGCCGCCAGGTCGGGCCGCGCCGGTGTCAGCCGCTTATCGGCCATAGCGTTCTTTCAGCAGGGTATAGATGGCGCGGGCGCCATTGGCTTCGCCGCCGATGGGACGCCCCGGCTTGGGACGGTCGATCCAGGCGGGAATATCCAGATGCGCCCAGCTTTTGGTCTTGGACACAAAGCGATTGAGGAACAGCGCCGCGGTGATGGCCCCGGCATAGCTGTAGGCCGGATTGTTGTTGAGGTCCGCCACGCGGCTGGTCAGGGTATCCTCATAGCCGCGCCACAGGGGCAGCCGCCACAACGGATCCTGGACCGCAGTGCCGACACGCACCAGATCATTCGCCAGTTTCTCATCGTCGGTAAAGAAGGGCGGCAGCTCCATGCCGGTCGCCGCACGCGCGGCGCCGGTCAAGGTGGCAACGTCGATCATCAATTCGGGTTTCTGGTCGTCGGCATCGGCCAGCGCATCGGCCAGCACCAGCCGGCCTTCGGCGTCGGTGTTGCCGATTTCCACCGTCAGACCCTTGCGGCTCTTGAAGACATCGCCCGGACGCATGGCGCCGCCCGACACCGAATTTTCCACTGCCGCAATCAGGACCCGCAGGCGCAGATTCAATTTCGTGCCCATCACCATGCCCGCCACCGCCAGCACGCAGGCCGCCCCGCCCATGTCCTTCTTCATTGTCAGCATGGCGGAGGACGGCTTGAGGTCCAGCCCGCCGGTGTCAAAGCACACGCCTTTGCCTACCAACGTCACCAGCCGTCCCTTGCCCCAGGTCAATTCGATCAAGCGTGGTGCGCGGGGCGAGCCCATGCCCACCGCCGCGATCAGGGGATAATTCTTCGCCAGCGCCACACCGCTGACCACCGACACCTTCGCGCCATGCCGCCTGGCGAGCGCGCGCGCAGCCTGTTCCAGTTCGGCAGGCCCCATATCATTGGCGGGCGTGTTGACCAGGTCGCGGGCCAGGAAAAGATTTTCCGCGATGCGCGAGATCTCGCTGCCGTCCACGCCCGGCGGCAACACAAGCCGCGCAGCCTTCGCGGTTTTTTTCTTGTAGCGGTCGAAGCCATAACCGCCCATCAGCCAGGCCAGCGCCGCGTTGGCGCCGCCGCAGAACTCCGGCACGTCGCCCAGCCGATAGGTGCCGGCCGGCACCTTTTCGGCCGCCGCGGCCAGCGCAAACGCATCTTTGGAATCGCCCAGCCCCAGCACCCAGGCCGCAATGCCGCCCCTGGCATCGGGCAGTGCCGCCAGCGCGCCCGCAGCGCCTGCAAAGCCCGACGCCGTTACCAGCCCGCTGCGCGCCTGCCTGGCCAGCCAGGCGCGCGCGTCCTTGGCAGACACGGCATGGACGGGAATGGCGCTGGTGCCGCTTTTCACGAGGCTCGGATGCATGATTTGCTCTTTACGCTTACTGGCGCTTTGACGGGGCCGACTCTATGAATCGACAGCCCTTACCGCAAGGATGCAGCCATGGCCCGCTATACCCTGATCGTCGGCACCCGCAACTGGTCCAGCTGGAGCCTGCGCCCCTTCCTGGCGCTGTCGGCCACCGGTGCGCCGTTCGAGACGGTGGACATCCGCCTGCGCCAGAAAGAATCGCCCACCACCCAGGAACAGATCCTGAAACATTCGCCCGCCGGCAAGGTGCCGGTGCTGAAGATAGATGAGGACGGCAAGACCCTGACGGTGTGGGACAGCCTTGCCATCTGCGAAACCATCGCGGAGCGACATCCGCAAGCCGGGTTGTGGCCCACCGACAAGGATGCCCGCGCCATTGCCCGCAGCTATGCCAGCGAGATGCATTCGGGATTTCCCGATGTGCGCGACCAGCTGACCATGGATTTTGTGCGCAAGAAGCCGATGCCCGAATTGCGCGAAGATACGGAAAAACAGGTCGCCCGCATCATCGCGTCCTGGGAGGGTGCGCTGGCCAAGTACAAGGGCGACTACCTGTTCGGGGCATTTTCGATCGCCGACTGCATGTATTCGCCGGTGGTGTCACGCTTTGAAACCTATGGTGTGAACGTGCCAGCTGCGGTGCGTGCCTATATGGATCGCATTCTGGCGCTGCCCGGCATGGAAGAATGGCGCAAGGTTTCGCAAAAGGAAGTCGAAGCGGGGCTGCCCTAACCGCTGCCCGGTAACACGCCCTTTTCCCGATAGAACCTTACGGCGCCGGGATGAAGTGCCGCGCCCGGATTGGCGGCGGCATTGTCCAGCCCGATATTGCGCGCACTGGGATGGCTGGCCACAAGCGCGCTCTGGTTGGCCGGATTGAACAACGCCCGCACCATTCCATAGATCAGGGGATCGGGCGCACTGTCGCGCGTCACCCAATAGGCGCGGGTGGCGACTGTTTCCACCGCGCCGCCATCGCCCGGATAGGCGCCGGCGGGAATAACGGCACGCGCCAGCTGCGGCACCGCCTGGATCAGACGGTCGCGGCCTTCGCCGTCGATGGGCGCAAGCCGCGCCACATGATCGGCCAGCAGGCTCTTCACCGAATCCAGCGGCACGCCGGCCACGGAGAAATAGGCGTCGATCTTGCCGTCGCGCATCAGCTGGCCGGCATTGTCGTCAGAGATGATCTCGCGCACCCGCACCCGGTAGGCATCCAGGATGGCTTTGGAGCGCACCGCGCCGCCGCTGCCCGGCGGCCCTAGCAGCACCCGCTTGCCGCGCAGATCACTCACCGACTTGATGCTGGATTTGGCGGCCACCACCAGATGCGCTTCTTCGGGAAACAAAGCGGCGATCACCCGCAGATGCCGCGCCGGACGGCGGAAGGCGCCCCGGCCCGCCACCGCGGCGGCGATCACGTCACCATCGGCGAAACCGGAATCCACCGCGCCGCTGTTGACGGCCCGCAGGTTGTCGGCGGCGCCCTGGCTGGTGCGGGCCGAGAGGATGACGCCGGCCGGACCGCACACCGTGGCGGTGTCGCAACGGCCCACGCCCAGGGGATGGCTGATCACCCCGGCCATGGCCTGGCCGACGGGAAAATAAACGCCGTCGGTCGAGCCGGTGGCGATCTGGAAGGAAATGCGGGTGGGGCCGGTGTTGTCCAGGCCCAGCTTGCCGCCTGTCACCAGCGCGCCAACCACCAGCGCCACAAAGGCGAGCAAGGCGATCAGGGCTGCAAGACGCTGCGACATGATCCGAGAGGTTAACCCTTTATTGCGTCAGGAGTGGGGCGTTTAACCGGTGTTAACGCCGCGAATCCGCTTGATTCTATATGGGCTCATATACTTAAGGGTTTGTTGACTGGGGTGCTGGCACTGTGGCGGCAGCGTTATTCCGAGGCTGCCCCCTATGGCTTTCAAGCCCGCCACCCGTATTGCCCTGTCCATCATGCTGCTCGGCTCTTCCGCCATCGGCGCCCAGGCCGGCTGGTTCAATTCCGAGTCCAAGAAGGATGCGGCCAAGGATGATAAATCCGCCGCCACGGCGTCCGCGCCCGGCACCAACCTGGAAACCAGCATCCAGCAGGCACGGGCACTGCGCCTGTCGGGCAATTATGCCGAAGCGGTCAAGCATCTGTCGCAGCTGATGATGGTGGCGTCCGACGATCCGGGCGTGGTCAGCGAATATGGCAAGACCCTTGCCGCGATGGGCCGCGCCCAGGACGCGGTGAACTTCCTGACCCGCGCCGCACAATTGCAGCCCACCGACTGGACCGTGTTTTCGGCGCTGGGCGTGGCCTATGACCAGATCGGCAGCCAGAAGGATGCGCGAGGCGCCTATGAACATGCCTTGTCCCTGAAGCCAGGCGAAGCCAGCGTGCTTAGCAACTATGCCCTGTCGCGCATGCTGGCCAATGATCCGGTCATGGCCAAAAACCTGGCCGGCCGCGCCGAAATCGCCAATGCGGCCGCTCCCGACGCCAAGATCGCGGCCAACATCGCCCTGATCCGTTCCACGGCGCCCGAAGCGCCCGGTGCATCCTATGCAGCCAACATGCCCGCGCCGATGCCCAGCATGGCCCCGCCCCAAGCGGCGCCGCGCATGCCGGTGGCGTCCAATTCCATGGGCGCGCCGCGCCCGCTGCCGGCTCCCAACAACGGCATGATCGAAGCTGTGCCGCAGATGGCGCCGCAAATGGCTCAGAATAGCGGCGTGGTGATGCGGCGCGTGCCCACCGATCCCATGGCCGGCCAAGTGTTCG
>CAIUTH010000032.1 GCA_903902075.1 uncultured Alphaproteobacteria bacterium | reverse complement strand
TGAGGACCTTGATGCTGTCGGCGTCATACGTGTTCATGTTGGGTTCTGACATTCAGGTCACCAGGGGTATCATTGGGGAAGAAAGACGCCGTCGCGGACTTCGAAGATTTCGCAGGCCGCGCCGTCGAACAGGGATAGGTCGGTACCGGTCATCCAGGCCTGGGCGGACAGCGCGCGGATTTCCTCGAACAAGGCGGTACGACGCGTGGCATCCAGGTGGGCGGCGATCTCGTCCAGCAGCAGGATGGGGGCCAGGCCTTCGCGGGCGCGGCTCAGCTCGCGCGCATCGGCCAGCATGATGGAGATTAGCAGCGCCTTCTGCTCGCCGGTGGAACAGTCGCGGGCATCGGCGCGCTTGGCTGTGTGGCGCACGGCCAGATCGGTGGTGTGCGGGCCGGTGAGGGTGCGCCCGGCTTCGGCATCGCGGATGCGCGACGCCGCAAACGCTGCGCGCAGATCGTCGGCGCTGGACAGATGCAATTAGTCGGTCAGGGCCAGCGACGCGGCCGGGAAGGCGCCGGCCTGGCCGCGTTCGGTCAGGGCGCGGGACAGATTTTCCACTGTTGCCGCGCGCGCCTGGGCGATCAGCACACCGGCCTCGGCCATTTCATTTTCCAGCCCGTCCAGCCAGGCCGGATCGCGCGGACCATATTTCAGCAGCCGCGCGCGTTCGCGCATCGCGGTTTCATAACGCGTGGCGCTGCGGGCATGGCCGGCATCAAAGCCCAGCACCAGCCGGTCGAGAAAACGGCGGCGTCCGCCGGCACTTTCGATGAAAAGGCGGTCCATGGCGGGCGTCAGCCAGATCAGTTGCACTATGTCGCCCAGATCGGCGCTGCTACTCGCCGCCACGCCGTTGAGGCGCACCTGGCGCGAGGCTGACGCCTGCGTCAGCCCGGTGCCGATCTCATATTCAGTCTCGCCCCGCGCCACGGTGGCTGCTACCGCCCACAGCGTCTCTTCCGACGCCACCGGACCCTTGCGGGTATGTTCGGCCAGCTTGGCGCCGCGCAGGCCGCGACCGGGCGACAACAGCGAGATGGCGTCCAGCACATTGGTCTTGCCCGCGCCGTTGGGACCGGCGAGCACGACGGGCGCACCCGACACGGAGATCTCGCCCGAGGCATAGGAACGGAAGTTGGTCAGCTTCAGGCGCGTGACCGCGAGGCGGCTGGCCGCCGCGTCCGCGTGCATGTTGACCGCAACCGTCAAATCAGACCCTGAGAGGCATGAGGACGTAAAGCGTACGCGGGTCCTCTGCATCCTCGATGATGGCGGGCGAGCCCGCATCCGACAGCAGGAAGCGCACTTCCTTGCCTTCGATCTGGCTGGTGATGTCCAGCAGGTAGCGCGCATTGAAGCCGATCTCCAGCGCGCCGGCGCTGTAGGTGGCGCCGACATCTTCGGTGGCGGTGCCGCTTTCGGGGTTCACCACCGACAGGGTGACCTTGTCCTTGGACAGGTTGAGCTTCACCGCGCGGGTCTTGTCGGCGCTGATGGTGGACACGCGGTCCACCGACTGGGCGAATTCCTTGGCTTCCAGTGCCAGCGACTTGTCGTTGCCCGACGGGATGACGCGCTCATAGGGCGGGAAATTGCCGTCGATCAGCTTGGAGGTCAGTTCCACGCCATTGAAGCCGAACTGGATCTTGGTGTCGGACAGCGAGATATCGATGGCGCCGTCGGCGTCATCCAGCAGCTTCATCAGTTCGCCCACCGTCTTGCGCGGGATGATCACGCCGGGAATGTCGGCGGCGCCATCGGGCAGTTCCAGTTCATAACGGGCCAGGCGGTGGCCGTCGGTGGCCACGGCGCGCATCACCGGGGGCTTGGCGTCCTTGGCGGCATGGACATAGATGCCGTTCAGGTAATAGCGGGTTTCCTCGGTCGAGATGGCAAAGCGCGTCTTGGCGATGATGCGCTTGAGATCGTCGGCCGCCAGGCGGAACTTGTGGGGCAGGGCGCCGGCCGCCATCTGCGGGAAATCTTCGCGCGGCAGGCAGGACAGTTCGAAGCGCGAGGTGCCGGCGGAAACCGCCAGGCGACCGCCTTCGCTGGACAGAAGTTCAACCTGCACCTGGGCGCCGTCGGGCAGCTTGCGCACGATGTCGTAGAGCATGTGGGCCGGTGCGGTGGCCGAGCCGTTGCGCAGCACATCGGCCGGCAGGCTTTCCACGATCTCGATATCCAGATCGGTGGCGGTGAGCTTGAGTTCGCCCTTGGCGGCCTCGATCAGCACGTTGGACAGGATCGGGATGGTGTTGCGGCGTTCGACGACGCTTTGCACATGGTTCAGCGCTTTGAGAAATGCGCCGCGTTCGACGTTGATCTTCATCGTTCTACCGCCCGGTTAGCTGACACGTCTTCCGGCGCCCCCAGATGCTGCAAAGGGGGCCCGCAAATGCCCAATCTTCTTGTGTTTGGGATGGCCGCAAACGGCCCCAAGACTCAAGTGCTGAACCATAGCAGAAATGGCCAGATTCAAGCAAAAAAAACAGCCGGAAAACCGGAGTTTTCCGGCTGTTTTGGACCCTGAAAAGACTGGGTTTTTTGGCTCAGATTTCGGGACGCCGCTGAAGCATCTGGGACAGGAAGTCGACCTCCTGGCGGAACAATGCATCCTCGACAATCAAGGCCTCGATGCGGCGGCAGGCATGCAGCACCGTGGTGTGGTCGCGGCCCCCGAAACGCCGCCCGATTTCGGGCAGGGAGCGGGTGGTCAGCTTGCGCGACAGGTACATGGCGACCTGACGCGGCCGGGCAACCCGGCGGGCGCGCTGGGGCGAATGGAAGTCCTTCACGTCCAGCTTGTAGAATTCGGCGGTCTTCTTCTGGATGTCCTCGATCGAGGTCTTGGCGCCCGGGCCGGCACGCAGGCCCACCGCTTCCTCGGCGGTTTCCAGGGTCACCGGCTTCTTGGTGAGGTCGGCATAGGTCGCCAGCTTGGTGAACACCCCGATCAGTTCGCGCGGGGAGGCGTCATCCATGTCGGCGATGCGTTCCAGCACGCTTTCGGGCAGCACCTCTTCGGGCTTGTGGCGGGTGAACTCGGTGGCGCGGGACTTCAGGATCGCCAGCCGGGTGTCGCGGTCGGGCTTGTCCAGGCCCACGCAAAGGCCCCCCGCCAGGCGCGATTTGACGTCGGCGCCCAGGCCTTCCAGCGCCTGGGGCGGCCGGTCGGCGGCGATCACCACCCGGCGGCGCAGATCGGCAAAGGCGTTGACGGTGTAGAGGAACTCCGACGCGGTGGCGGCCGAGCGGCAGATATGCTGCAGATCGTCGATGATCAGCACTTCGGCGGTGCGCAGCTCTTCCTTGAACGCCAGGGTGTCCTTGCGATAGAGCGCGCCCAGGAAGTGGCGCATGAAATCTTCGGCGCGCAGGAAGAGCGTGCGCTTGCCGCGCTTGCGGAATTCCAGCGCCGCGGCGTTCAGCAAATGTGTTTTGCCGAAGCCGAAGCCGCCGTGAATGTAGAGCAGCGGAATATCGGCTTGCTGGCCGTCAGCGAAGCTGCGGGCGGCGCCATGGCCGAACTGGTTGGCGCCGCCGGGAATGAAGCTGTCGAACGTCTGCTGCGGATGCAGCATGCGGTTCCACAAGCCCTTGTCGTCTTCGTTGGTGCGGCTTTCGCTGCGCGGCGAGATATAGGACACGTTGGTGGGATTTTCGCCCAGGCCCTGATGCTGGGCTTCGCGCGGAACGCCGCCGCCGATGACCGGGGCAGGGGGGGCGCTGATCACGATGGCCAGCGACGTGGGCCGGAAACCCTCTGCCACAAAGGCTTTTTCGATGCGGCCGACATAATGGTTGGCGACCCAGTTGCGCACAAAAGGCTTGGCGGCGCCGATCTTCAGGTCATCGCTGTCAAAGGATTCCAAATTCAGCGGCCCGATCCAGGCGTCGAACACCGGATCGCCCAGCTCGCGGCGCATGCGTTCGCGCACCGCCGCCCATGCCGCACGCCAGTCCGGTATCGATTTTCCTACTTGCACCATGTCACCACTACCCATTTTCGTTGTTCGCGTTCCGGCACGTATTCGTGTCCGGCATTTCAAAAAGCACTTATTCGTTTTCCTGGGCCCTATCCTTGGCGCCAGGGAAGATCTTCGGCTTTCCATCCATTGGTGTTGCCGCGATGACCGTCAGAATCGGCATCGCCTTCGAACCCGCCCGCGATGTTGAACGCCTGGGCAAAGCCCGCCTCGGTCAGGGCGATGGCCGCGGCGCGGGAGCGCGCGCCCGAGCGGCACAGCAGCATCACCGGCGCGGAGGGATTGGGCAGCGCCTGGCCGGCCTCGATCACGAAGCCGGGATTGCGCGACCCGGACGGAAAGCTCTGCCATTCGATGCAATGGACCTGGCGACCCAGCGCTGAAAGGTCAGGCAGTCCGACAAAGTTCCATTCCGCCATGGTGCGCACGTCCACCAGCTGGGCCTTGGGGTCCGCCTGCAGGCGCGCCCAGGCCTCGGTGGCGCTGATATCGCCGGCATAAGGGGAAGAGGAGGGAGGGGCCATGCTTGCGCCTGAGAGACAGTTCGAGGGTGGCCGGGGTCTTCGCCCAGCACAGAGACGTCAAAATTTGAAGGATTTAGGGACTACTATGTTTTCGGTCGGTGCCAAAAAGCTTCCAGTCCATGCTGAATACTTCAGTTTTACTTATCGAAGTCTTCAACATGACCGTGTCCGCCCCAACCGTTGGTTAAGATACGCTCAGCTCGAAGCGACTCACAAGGGAATAAACTGCGAACAAAATGGCTGATTCGAAAAAAATTTCGCTTTTGTGAATGATGCTAAATGGTTGTGACGTATACGGAAAATGATGTTTTGCGATCAAGCTTTTTTGAATCAGTCACTTAGGCGCTAAATCGTCCGTGTTGCGCCGCGAAATACCACCACTGGATGACACTCAGCACACGGACAAATAAAAAAGGCCCGGAATTGCTTCCGGACCTTAATCTGCACTTGAATCCGGAAGGATTCCAGCATGTTCGTTATTTTGACAGTTTCGAGACCCGCTTGGTCAGGCGCGAAACCTTGCGCGAGCCGGTGTTCTTGTGGAGCACCCCTTTGGACACGCCGCGCATGATTTCCGGCTCGGCAGCCTTCAGGGCGGCCAAGGCGGCCTTGCTGTCACCGGAGGCAATGGCTTCTTCCACCTTGCGGATGAAGCCGCGCACGCGGGTCTTGCGCGCCGTATTGATGGCGGTGCGCTTGGCCGTGGTGCGGACGCGCTTCTTGGCGGAGGCGATATTGGGCATGGAAAGTCCTTGGCAAAGGCCGAAAAGAGGGGGCGTATAACCCCGGACGGGGCCCGGGTCAACGAAAACCGGGTTTTGTGCCTACTTATCCTGAAAGCCGGGTTTCCGCTTCTCCGAGAAGGCCGCCATGCCCTCCTTCTGGTCGGCGGTGGCGAACATGGCGTGGAACAGCCGGCGCTCGAAATGCAGGCCATCGGCCAGGCTGGTTTCCAGGGCGCGGTTAACAGCTTCCTTGACCATTTGGGCAGCGGGAGAGGATTGGGCCGCGATCTTCTGGGCTGCCTTCAGGGCCTCGTCCAGCAGCATTTCGGCCGGCACCACCCGGGCCGCCACCCCGCAGCTTTCGGCTTCTGCTGCATCCATGGTCCGGCCCGTCAGGCACAGATCCATCGCCTTGGACTTGCCCACGATGCGGGTCAGCCGCTGGCTGCCGCCCAGGCCCGGCATGATGCCAAGGGTGATTTCCGGCTGGCCAAAGCGGGCAGTGTCGGCGGCGATGATGAAGTCGCAGGCCAGCGCCAGCTCGCAGCCGCCGCCCAGGGCATGGCCGGCGACGGCGGCGATGATGGGCTTCTTGATCCTGGCGATGCGGTCGAACTGGTGGCCGAACAGGTTCTCCCGGTACATGTCCGAATAGCTTTTGGGCGCCATCTCCTTGATGTCGGCGCCGGCGGCGAAGGCGCGCTCGCTGCCGGTGACGATCATGCAGCGCACTTCGGTGCCCGCATCCCAGGCTTCCAGCGCATCGGTCAGCTCGTTGAGCAACGCGGTGTTCAGTGCATTCAGGGCATCGGGGCGGTTCAGGGTGGCGATGCCGACCGAACCATTCACTTCCGTCTTGATGTTCATCTGGGGCTCACGTCTGGCATTTGGGACAATAGAAGGTGGAGCGGCCCGCCTGCACGATGCGCTTGACGGTGCCATTGCAGCCCAGTTTGCACGGTTTTCCTTCGCGGCCATAGACCAGGAAATGATGCTGGAAATTGCCCGGATCGCCGGTGGCCTGGGCATGGTCGCGCAATGTCGAGCCGCCGGCGGCGATGGCGTCTTTCAAGACTTTCTTGATGGCGGTGACCAGCGGCGTCAACCGGTCTTTCTTGATCGAACCGGCCAGCCGCTTCGGTGAGATCCTGGCCCGGAACAAAGCCTCGCAGACATAGATGTTGCCCAGTCCTGCGATCAGCCGCTGGTCCAGCAGCGCAGACTTGATGGGCGTCTTCTTGCCGTCCAGCGCCTTGGCCAGATAAGCGGTGTTGAACTTGCCGGACAAGGGCTCGATGCCGATGTCCTTGAACAGCTTGTCCTGTTCGATGGTCTTTGTGTCCACCAAGGTCATCAGGCCGAAGCGGCGATGATCGTTGAAGATGATGCGCGCAGGCGCATCGGTCTCGAACACGACATGGTCATGCTTGCCGGTGCCGGCGCCTTCCGGCGCCTTGTCATAAACATAAGAGCCGATGCGGCGCTGTTTGCCTTCGGCGTAAACGTTCATGCGGCCCGACATGCCCAGATGGATCACCAGGGTCTCGCCGCTGTCCAGGTCGGCCAGCAGATACTTGGCCCGGCGCCGCAGGGCCGTGACCTTGCGGCCGCGCATGCGTGCGGCGAAGTCGCGCGGGAAAGGAATGCGCAAATCGCCCCGCCGCGTCTCCACATCGGTCAGGCGAAAGCCTTCCATCACGGGGACCAGGCCCAGGCGCACGGTTTCGACTTCGGGTAATTCCGGCATGGGACCGTATTAAATGGTCGCGGGCGTCAGCGGTAGCCACTAGGCCGCGCCCCGGCTATGTTCCCGGTATGACTGAGAAAACCGCCAGTTTCGGTTTCCGCGAGGTGCCCGAAGACCAGAAGGAAGACCTTGTCAAAGAGGTCTTCTCCTCCGTGGCGGCGCGCTACGACCTGATGAACGACCTGATGAGCGCCGGCGTCCACCGCATCTGGAAGGATGCGATGGTGGAATGGCTGAACCCGCAGCCGGGCTGGAAAAGCCTGGATGTGGCCGGCGGCACCGGCGACATCGCCTTCCGCATTGTCGATCTGGCGCGCTCCAGAGGCGGCGAAGCGGCAGTCACCGTCTGCGACATCAACCAGCAGATGCTGGGCGAAGGGGTGCGCCGTGCCGAAGAAAAAGGCGAGGGCGCCATCGAATGGGTGTGCGGCAATGCCGAGAGCCTGCCGTTTCCCGATGCGCATTTTGATTCCTACACCATCGCTTTCGGCATCCGGAACGTCACGCATATCGACCAGGCGCTGGTGGAAGCACAGCGCGTGCTGAAGCCGGGCGGTCGCTTTCTTTGCCTGGAGTTCTCCAAGGTGGAAGTGCCGGGGCTCGATACCTTGTATGACGCCTATTCCTTCAAGCTGATGCCCAAGATTGGTGGCCTGGTGGCCAAGGATGAAGAATCCTATCGCTATCTGGCCGAAAGCATCCGGCGCTTCCCGCCCCAGGCCAAGTTCGCCCAGATGATCACCGATGCCGGTTTGGAACAGGTGAAGGTCAGAAATCTTTCCGGCGGCATCGCCGCCATGCATTCGGCCTGGCGTATCTGATGAGCGCCGTTTCCAGTTCCTTGCGTCTGTTGCATGCCGCCTGGTTGCTGGCCGCACCGGCGCGGGCCTTCCGCGCGGGGCGCGCCGACGCGGGCGTCAAGCTGAGCGTGGCGCTGGAGAAGCTGGGGCCCGCCTATATCAAGCTGGGCCAGATGCTGGCGACCCGGCCCGACATTGTCGGACCGCAAATGGCGTCGGCGCTGGAACATCTGCAGGACCGCTTGCCGCCTTTCCCGGAAAGTGCCGCGCGCGCCGAAATCGCCCGCGCCTTCGGCAAGCCGGTGGAGGCGCTGTTCTCCAGCTTCGGGGCCGCGATGGCGGCCGCCTCCATCGCCCAGGTGCACCGTGCCCAGACCAGCGACAACCCGCCGGTGCGGGTGGCGGTAAAGATTTTACGCCCCGGCATCCGCGAGCAGTTCACACGCGACCTTCAGGCGCTGGCCTATTTCGCGCGCACGGCCGAGGCCTGGTCCGCCGAGGCGCGGCGTCTGCGTCTCACTGCCATTGTCGCGACCCTGGCGGATTCCGTGGCGCTGGAACTGGACCTGCGCATGGAAGCGGCGGCGGCCGGCGAACTGTATGAAAGCACGCGGGGCGAAGCAGAATTCCGCGTGCCCCATATCGACTGGACTCGCACGTCCGCCAGCGTGCTGACCAGCGAATGGATCGACGGCATTCCCCTGCGCGATACAGCCGCCATCGCCGCGGCGGGCCGTGATCCCAAGCAGGTGGCGGTGCTGGTGATGCGCAGCTTCCTGACCCAGGCGCTGCGCGACGGCTATTTCCATGCCGACATGCATCCGGGCAACCTGTTCATCGATGCGCAGGGCCGGCTGGCGGCGGTGGATTTCGGTATCATGGGCCGGCTGGATGCGGGCATGCGCCGATTCATGGCCGGAACGCTCGCCGGTTTCCTGCAGCGCGATTACCGCAAGGTGGCGGAGCTGCATTACGAGTTCGCCTTTGTCCCGCCGCATCATCCCATCGAGACATTCGCGCAGGCCATGCGCGCGGTGGGCGAGCCGATCTTCGGCAAGAGCGCCCGCGAGGTTTCCATCGCGCGCCTGCTGGGCCAGCTGTTCGAGACCACACGACGTTTCGACATGCAGGCCCAGCCGCAACTGGTCTTGTTGCAAAAGACCATGGTGGTGGTGGAAGGCGTTTGCCGCGGCCTGGATCCCGACTTCGACATCTGGGAAGCGGCGCGCCCTGTGGCAGAACGCTGGGTCGCCGACAATATGGGCCCGGAAGCAGCGCTGACCCGCGCCGGCGAAACCTTCGGCGCGCTGGGCAAGCTGGCCCAGGACCTGCCACAGCTGGTCAAGAATGCCGAAGAACTGTCCCAGATGGTGGCGGAGGGCGGCGTGCGACTGCACCCCGATACGGCGCGCGCCATCGCCGCCGAACAGGAGCGTCAAAGCCGTCCGTGGCGTGTGGCGGTGGTCATGCTGACCTGCGTGATCGTGATAGCGTTGATCTTGTCGCTACAGCGGTTTCTTTGACAGGATCGCGAAGCGCGTCGTGAGCGTCACCGCCGCGACCAGCAGCCCGAACGCCAGTCCCAGCCAGATGCCGAAGCCTTTCAGGCCCAGCGGAAACGCCAGGATCAGGCACATGGGCGCGCCGGCCAGCCAATAGGAGGCGCCTGCCAGCCACATCGGCCCGCGCGCATCCTTCAGGCCGCGCAGGCTCATGGATGCGGCGACCTGGATGCCGTCCACCAGCTGGAAGGCGGCGGCGACCGCGAGATAACTGACCGCCAGCGCCAGCACGTCTGCATTCTCCGGAATGTCCGGCAGCCACAGGCTGGCGATCTCGCGCGGCCACAAGAGCAGCACCAGCGCGGCGCAGCACATGAAGAGCGCCGCCATGGCGATGGCGGTGAAGCCGGCGCGCCGTGCGGCGATGGCATCGCCTGCGCCCGCCGCCATGCCGACCCGCACGGTCGCCGCCAGCCCGATGCCCAGCGGGATCATGAAGGTGAGAGAAGGGATGGTGATGGCGATCTGGTGCGCCGCCAGCGAAGACAGGCCGATCACGCCCATCGCCAGGGCTGCGCCGTTGAACAGCGCCACCTCGAATACCATGGTGATGCCGATCGGAAGCCCCAGCCGGAACAGCTCGGCGAAGCTTTGCCGGTGCCATTGCCACAACCGATGCAGGATGCGGTAGCGCTTCAGGGCGGGCACCGCCAAACACACCGCCAGCATCGCAACAAAGCTGAAGATGTTGGAGCTGGCGCTGGCCAGCCCCGCGCCATACAGGCCCACCTTCGGAAATCCAAAATGGCCGAAGATCAGCGCATAGTCGAAACCGGCATTCCACAACACCGCCGCGCCCATCACCACCAGCGGCGGGACGGCGCGGCTGAGCGCGGTGGAAAAGCTGCGCAGCACCTGGAACGCCATGGCGAAGGGCAGGCCCCAGGCCAGTCCCGACATGAAGGTGGCGGCATCCGACGCCAGCATGGGTTCCTGGCCCAGAGCGATGAGGATGGGACGGGTGAAGATCAGCACCGCCAGCAGCGGCAGCGAGATCAGCGCCACCGACCACAGGCCCATGCGCACCGCGATGCGGACTTCCCGCTGGTCACGCTGCTTGGTACCGGCGATATGCGCGCCCTGGACATGCGCGATCACCGGCGACACGGCCATGGGCAAGCCGCTGCCCAGCAGCCAGCACATGAAATAGATGGTGTTGCCCAGCGCGGCAGCCGCCAGCGCCCGGTTGCTGAAATGACCCAGCATGATGGTGTCGGTTGCCAGGATCACCATCTGGGCGAGCTGGGTGGCAGCCATGGGTACCGCAAGGCGCAGCAACTCGCGTGCCTCCAGCAGCCAGGCATGGTGGCGGCCGGCAGGGATCACAGGTCCCGGATCGGCAAGATGGTCAATCATGCGCGAGCCCATAGCACGGGACCGCGACGAAGGCGCGTCCGGGCGCTATAAAAAGCCATGCAACCTTGGAACATCGCCCATCGCGGCGGCGCCCAGCTGATGCCGGAAAACACGCTGGCGGCGTTTGCCGACGCGATTGCGCGCGGCTGCGACGGCGCCGAACTGGATGTGCAGCTGACTGCCGACGGCAGGGTGGTGGTGCATCATGACTTTCGCCTGAAGGCGGACCTGGCGCGCAAGGATGGCGCCTGGCTGGCGGAGACTGGCCCGCGCATCAAGGAACTGACATGGGATGAACTACGACACCTCGATGTCGGCACGGTGCGCCCCGCCAGCGACTATGCGCGCACCCATCCGATGCTGAAACCGCTGGATGCGCCAGTGCCGGCGCTGGAAGACGTTGTGGCCCTGGCGGGGCGCGGCTTCAAATTGTTCGTCGAACTGAAATGCGATGGAAGCAATGACAGCGCCGATCCGGTGGCGCTGGCCGATGCCGCCCATGAGATTTGCGCCGGACGGGACAATGTCATCTTTGTCGGCTTCGACTGGCGGGCCCTGGCGCGCATTCGCCAGCGCGATCCCCGTGCACAGCGCTGGTTCACCACCGACAGACTGTCAGGCGATGCTCGGCCGGTGATCGATGCGATCGCTGCGGCGGGCGGCCAGGGCTGGTTTCCCCACTTCGTGGACGCCACGGCCGAGAACATCGCGTATGCCAAGGGCGCGGGCCTCAACGTCGGCGCCTGGACGGTCAACGAGACCGCCGACATGCGCCGGCTGATGGACCTGGACGCGATATGCACAGACCGGCCCGACCTGCTGGCGGGGCTTTTATAGCCTGGCGGGAACTTTTCGAGGAACTGCGGGTTTAACAGGCAGATTTCACGAGAGGTATTTCATGCCGCTTCTGACCATTGTTGTCGTGCTTATTGTCGTCGGCGTGCTGCTGTGGCTCGTCAACACCTACATTCCCATGGATGGCAAGATCAAATCCATCCTCAACGCGGTTGTCGTGATCGCGGTGGTGATCTGGTTGTTGCAGGCGTTTGGCCTTCTGGGCGATCTGAGCGCGATCCGCGTCGGTAAATAGCACTTATATCAATCGCTTTCTGTCATGGCCCGCATTTGCGGGCCATGACACTTGAGAAGCGGCTACAGCCCTTCAAATAGAGCGGTGGACAGATAGCGTTCCGCAAAGCTCGGGATGATCGCGACGATCGTCTTGCCGGCATTTTCGGGACGCGCGCCCACTTCCAGCGCCGCGGCGATCGCCGCGCCCGAGGAAATGCCCACCGGGATGCCTTCTTCGCGCGCTGCGCGGCGGGCGGTTTCCAGCGCCGTCTCGTTCGAGATGGTCATGACCTCGTCGATCACCTTGCGGTCCAGGATGGCGGGCACGAAACCGGCGCCGATGCCCTGGATCTTGTGCGGGCCGGGTGCGCCGCCCGACAGCACGGGGGAATCTTCTGGCTCCAGCGCGATCATCTTCACCGAAGGTTTCCTGGCCTTCAGCACCTGGCCGACGCCGGTGATGGTGCCGCCGGTGCCCACGCCCGAAATCACGATGTCCACCTTGCCGTCTGTGTCGTTCCAGATTTCCTCGGCCGTGGTCTGGCGATGAATTTCCGGGTTGGCCGGGTTCTCGAACTGCTGCGGGATCACGGCGCCGGGATGGGCGGCGACCAGCTCATGGGCGCGGGCGATGGCGCCCTTCATGCCCTTGGCCGCTTCGGTCAGTTCGATCTGCGCCCCCAGGATCATCAGCATCTTGCGCCGTTCCAGCGACATGCTTTCGGGCATCACCAGGATCAGCTTGTAGCCCTTGGATGCCGCCACAAAGGCCAGCGCGATGCCGGTGTTGCCGCTGGTCGGCTCGATCAGCACGGTCTTGCCGGGCGTGATGATGCCCTGCTTTTCCATCGCATCGATCATGTGGACGCCGATGCGGTCCTTGACCGAGGAGAGGGGATTGAAGAATTCCAGCTTCAGCAGGACATCGGCCTTGGCGCCGGCGGCCTGGGGCATGCGCTTCAGGCGCACCAACGGCGTGTCGCCGATGGTATCGGTGATGCAGTCATAGATGCGGCCGCGGCCGGGCTTGCCCTGTTCCATGTACAAACTCCCTAAATAATAAAGTCGGCGCTAGTCTCTGCCCCAGCTTCGACACCTGCATGACGGGCGCGCTGGCACAAGTCCTCGATGGAGACGGAATCCAGGCGCACCATCAATTCATCCTGCAGGGTGGCAACGAAAGGGGCGACGATCCGTTGCCCCAGGTCTGAGCGGGGCGTGTGCTTTTCCTCGTCATCTTCGATACTTTCGGCCACCCGCACCACATCGCCCACCGAGATGCGGCGGCGTTCCCGCGCCAGGCGGTAGCCGCCGCGCGGGCCGCGCACGCCTTTCAGGATGCCGGCGCGTACCAGTTGCTGCATCACCTGTTCCAGGTAACGCTGCGGCACGCCCTGGCGGGCGGTAATCTCCTTGGCCTGTACCGGCTCGGGACGCGCGTTAAAGGCGATGTCGATCACCGCCTCCAGTGCCAGCAAGGTTTTGCGCGACAGTTTCAGCATCAGCCTTTGACCGTCATGCCTGTTGAACCAAAGCCGCCGGCGCCGCGGGCGCTGTCGGACAAAGCGTCCACTTCGACCAGTTCGGCCTGTTCGTGGCGGGCGATCACCATCTGGGCGATCTTCATGCCGCGCGAAATCTTGAACACAGCATCGCTGTGGTTGATCAGGATGGCCTTGATCTCGCCGCGATAGTCGCTGTCGATGGTACCTGGCGAATTGAGGCAGGTGATGCCGTGGTTCAGCGCCAGGCCGGAACGCGGCCGCACCTGCGCCTCCACCCCCAGCGGCAATTCGATGGCGATGCCGGTGGCCACCGCCATGCGGGCGCCGGGCTTCAACTCGATGTCGGCATCGATCGCCGCCAGCAGGTCCAGCCCCGCTGAACCCTGGGTGGCGTAATGGGGCAGGGGCAAATCCTGGGCGTGCGGCAGTTTCTTGATTCCGACTTTCATTTTATGCCGCGCCCTTGAGTTTTTCGGCGATGCGGGCCGCCAGACGCGCACCCACCTCGCTCTTGGTCATGTCGGGCCAGTCTTCGCGGCCATTCTGGTCGATAATACGGACCCGGTTGCGGTCGCCGCCCATCACGTCGCCCGAGACATCGTTGGCGATGATCCAGTCCGCGCCCTTGCGCGCGCGCTTGGCCACGGCATTGTCCACCACATCATCGGTCTCGGCGGCAAAGCCGATCACCAGCCGCGGGCGCCTGGGCCCGGCAGCGATGGTGGCCAGGATGTCGGGATTTTCCACAAGCTTGATCAGCGGCACAACACGGTCCACCGACTTCTTGATCTTGGAATTGGCGATGATGTCAGGCCGCCAGTCGGACACCGCGGCCGCCATCACCAGCACATCGGCGGGCAGGGCGGCTTCGCAGGCCGCCAGCATTTCGCGCGCCGTGGTGACGCGCTGGAGCTTGACGCCGTCGGGCGGCGCGATGGACACGGGACCGGAGATCAGGGTGGTCGCGGCGCCCGCGCGCATCAAGGCTTCGGCGATGGCATAACCCTGCTTGCCGCTGGAATGGTTGGCCAGAAAGCGCACCGGATCAACCGGCTCGCGCGTGGGGCCGGCCGTGACCAGCGCCGTCAGGCCCGCCAGTGGACCCGATGCCGACAGGGCGCGCTCAATCGCGGCGACAATCTCCATCGGTTCGGCCATGCGGCCGGTACCGAATTCACCGCAGGCCATTTCGCCATCGCCCGGACCAACGAACAGCACGCCGTCTTTTTCCAATGTCGCGCGGTTGCGCATTACGCTGGCGCTCTCCCACATCCGCACATTCATGGCCGGGGCCATCAGCACTTTCTTGTCGGTGGCGAGCAGCGTGGTGGAGGCGAGATCATTCGCCAGACCATTCGCCATCTTGGCCATCAGGTCGGCGGTGGCCGGCGCCACCACCACCAGGTCTGCGCTGCGCGACAACTGGATGTGGCCCATCTCGGCTTCGTCGGTCAGGCTGAAAAGATCGGAATAGATTTTGTCGCCGGTCAGTGCGGACAGCGACAACGGCGTGACGAACTCCGCGCCGGCCTTGGTGAGGATGGCGCGGGTTTTCACACCGCGCGCCGCCAGGGCGCGCACCAGCTCCAGGCTTTTGTAGGCAGCGATGCCGCCGCCGACGATCAGGAGAATGCTTTTGCCGCGCACGCGTTAAATCCACGTTTCTGGGACGGGGTATATAGCAAATTACGCGGGCGGCGTGTAATTCTAAATCAAGCCATTGAAATTGTTATATGAATATTCGGTTAAGGCCCCGTTCATATCGCTCTGTCATGCTTTGCGTATGACCATGACGACCGGCGACCTTTACCGACTGGCGGGCGACCTGGCTGCTGAACACGGCAAGGCAGCGTCCGATTATGCCAGCCGCGCGGTGATGACCCTGGAAGCGGAAGGCCGCCACGACCGGGCCCAGTTCTGGTTCCTGATGCTAGTCCTGCTTGGCGACATCCATTCGGGCCGCATCGACCCCGACGCCCGCATCCCCATTCACTAGCCCAAAGTTCCGGCAAATGCGTTAGCATCCTTACGCGCTCTGCAGGGACTCCCATGCCGCTCGATCCATTGGTGAAAGCCTTCCTGGACAAGGCCGCCGCGTTCCCGCGCCCCAAGGTCTGGGACGTGCCGCCCGCCGTCACCCGCCAATCCTTCGCCGCCATGATGCAACTCACCAGCCCCAGGGATGTGGCGGTTGGCAAGATCGAGAATTTCACCATCCCCGGACCGGGCGGCGAAATACGCGCCCGTTCCTATGCGCCAGTGGCGGCGGCGGGATCGCAGCCGAACTTGATCTATTTCCATGGCGGCGGTTTCGTTGCGGGAAATCTCGAAAGCCATGACGGTCTTTGCCGGTTGTTCGCGGCTGAAGGCGGCTTCAAGGTGATCGCGGTGGATTATCGCCTGGCGCCGGAGCACCCATACCCTGCGGCGGTAGACGATGCCTGGGCCGCCGTTCAATGGATCGAACAGAATGCGGCCGAGATCGGCGTGGATGCGGGGCGCATCGCGGTGGGCGGCGACAGCGCCGGCGGGATGCTGGCCGCCATCGTCACGCAACTGGCGCGGGAAAAGGGCGGCATCAGAATCGCCTATCAGCTGCTGCTGTTTCCCAACACCCAGATGGGCGGAGAGACCGCGTCGCTCAACGAATTCGCGGTGGGCTATTTCCTGGAACGCCGCGCCATCGAATATTTCAACTCGCTGTATCTGACGCCGCAGGCCGACACCGCTTCGCCCAGGATATCGCCGTTGCGCGCCAAGGATTTTGCGGGCTTGCCGCCAGCCTTTGTGATGCTGGGCGGCTATGACCCGCTGCACGACGAGGGGCTGGCCTATGCCGAAAAGCTGCGCGGGGCGGGTGTGAAGGTGACCATCGCCGACTATGCCGACATGGTACATTGCTTCATCTATCTGCAGACGGTGCTGCCGCAGGCGCATGACGCGGTAGCCCAGGCGGCCAAAGCGGTGAAAGAGGCGCTGGCCGCCGCCTAAGGCAGTATGCCTTTGGGATCCAGCACCTGCCGGATCGCTTGCTGCAACTGTGTTTCCAGCAAAGCCGGTTCGGGTCCGGCAAAGGCCTTTTCCGCCACATCGCGGATCGCCTGCGCCTGGGCGACGCCGTCACCCAGCATGCGCGGAAAAATCATGGTCAGGCGCAACTGCGCGCCGTCGGCACAGATGCCGCTGACCTGCGCCAGCACCAAGCCATGCGCGCCGGCGCGGGGCGATTGCTGGCGCATCGCCTGGTCCAGGGCGGCGCGCGCGGTGCTGTACAGCACGGGCAGTTGCGACCAGGTGGCGAAAGCCTGGATGTGGTCCACCGTGACGCCGCGATCCATCAGGGCTTCGCTGTCATCGCCCCGCTGCGGCAAGGTGCGGACCAGCGCGCCCAGCCGCGCGGCCAGCGCATCAAAGCGTTTGCGATGGAGGGCGGTATCGCTGCCGGTGAAAGTGACCGTCAACGCGCAAACTTGATCATCCAGATGGCGCACCTGGCGATAGATATCTTCCAGCCGCTGCCACAGGCTTTGGCGTGCACCCGCCATCCGTGCCGTGAAGCGGGTCTGGGCGGCGTCCGATAATTGCGCATCATGGAGCGCGAGCCCCAGGCGTTCGGCTTCATGCAGCGCCGCCAGTCCTGCGGCGAAATCCGGGAACAGGTAGTCGCGCTGTTCTCTTTCGGTTGGCAGGGCGTGCACCCGCACCGTGGCCGAGGTGATAATGCCCGGCAGCTTGCGCGGCGTCGGGATCAATCCGCGCGGTGTCGCCACCTTCATGCCGTGCAGCCAGGGCGCGTCGTGATGGGTGATGTGACCGCCCAGGGTGGCGAAGCTGTCGGCCGACAGCATCAGTCCCCGCGCCGCCAGCTGGCGCGCCAGTTCGGTGCTGCTGATGCCGGCCTCGACTTCGGCCAGTCCCGACATGAAATCCACCGACAGCAACCGGTCCATGCGGGCCAGGTTGATCGCCACATGCAGCTTGCCTCTGGAGGCCGTGACCGGGATGCCGTCCTCGGCGCAGACCCGCAGGATTGCCAGAACATCATCGCGGTTTCGCGGCACCAGCACGGCGTCCGGGACATCGGTGACAAGTCCCGCGCGCAGGCGAAGCCGATCGGCGGCGGTTCCGCGCGCGCCATGGGCCAGGCGCGTGTCCTTGTCTTCGCGCACGCCCTGTTCGCCCAGCAGGGCGGTGAATTTTTCGCGGGAGGTTTCGCTCAGGCGGCTGGCAGGCAGGGTGATGTCGCCGCGGGCGCGGGGCGGTGTCAGCAGCAGGGCCGGCATGGCCAGCGCGTCCGCCAGCCAGCGCCAGGACGGCTCGGCCGCCCCCGCACCAGTATCCCAGCGAATCCACTGATTCATGACGGCAGCCTAGCGCGAAAGCGGGCCGGAACGGTCTGCCTAGATGCGCAGATTCACAGAAGCGGGGCAGATTTCAAAGGTTGCGGGCAGGATCCCGGCGCTTTCCCCGTCTGTTTCCACATCCACCGGCGCATGCGTGTCCAGGGTGGGGGCGGCCGTCAGCCGCATGGTGCGCAAGGCGCGGGCATCATCGGCGCGGCCGCGTCCATCCAGCACCGTCATGGCGAACCCATCGCCATGGGTCGTCAGGCTCACGCTGGAAATGCCTGCGATCTCGTCATAGCCGCTCGCCATCAGCCGCACCCGGGTCGGACGCCATGCCAGCCGCGCCAGGAACCGGTGCAACCCCAGCGCAAACCGGTGACTGAACAGCCGGGCGATGCGGGCGCGGCCAAGGGCGCGCGCCGTGCTGGCAGTCAGGCCGAAGCTGGCGCCGCCCAGGAAAAAGCGCGTCACCGGTTCACCGTTGCCGCTGATGCAAGCAACACGGCCCAGTGCCGTCTTGTGGATGCGGGCGCGGGCCAGGTGCGCCACACCGGCTTGCCAGCCTGGCGCGATGTTGAAGCGGCGGCAGAGCAGGCTGTCATGGCCGCTATGCACGAAGCTGAAAGTCGCATCGGGCACCACGGCTGCGCCGCGTTCGAAAAAGCCGTTGAGCGCCTCATTGATGGTGCCGTCGCCGCCCACCGCGATGATTTCCATGTGACCGTCGCGCAGCGCGTCACGCACCATATGGGCGGCCTGGCCGGCGCCGGCGGTGACGAAGAAGGACATCAGGGGAAAGATGCGCTCCAGCGCTTCCTCGATCTCTTTCCAGTCGCGTCCGGTGCGTCCGCCGGCGGAGTTGGGATTGAAGACGACGAAGGCGGTCACGGCACGGTCCTGTACAGCGGCGCCAGGCTGTCGATCTCCCGCGCCGTCTTGTCCGCATCCCAGCCCAGGTAAGCCGCCATCTGGGCCGCGACCTTTTCGGCCACCGCCTTGCTGGGTGGGCCGAACTGGCCGATGCCGGTGCGCCGCATCACCATGTCTTCCAGGGTCAGCGCCATTTCCTCGCGCAGGGCAAAGCCGATCTGCGCCGGGGTATCGCCGCCGCGCCCCAGCTTGACCAGATCGGTCAGCCGCGCATCCTTCAACGCTTCGGGCAGGCGCGCGCCCAACATGTGCGCCATGTGCC
>CAIUTH010000031.1 GCA_903902075.1 uncultured Alphaproteobacteria bacterium | reverse complement strand
GCGGCTCGCTGATGACGCCGCTGCTGATCCTGCTGTTTCAGGTGAATCCCGTGACCGCCGTGGGCACCGATCTGATCTATGCCAGCGTGACCAAATCCGGCGGCAGCTTCGTTCACGGCTTCAACAGGACCATCGACTGGCGCATTGTGCGGCGGCTGGCATCGGGAAGCATCCCCGCAGCGTTGCTCACTTTGGGGACGTTATACCTGCTGCATGTGGACCGGGCCGCCTATAGCGCACTGGTTACAAAAGTTCTGGGTGTGGCGCTGATCTTTACTGCCGCGGCGCTGGTGTTCCGGCGCCGCCTGCTGGCGACCTATTCTCAACGCGTCGGCGTCCTGAGCGACAGACAGACCCGCACCTACACGATCCTCACGGGCGTGCTGCTGGGTGTACTGGTGACGATTTCCTCGGTGGGCGCCGGCGCGCTCGGGGTCACCGCCTTGCTGCTGCTCTATCCGGAACTGCCGGTGGTCAGGATCGCGGGCTCCGACATCGCCCATGCCGTGCCGCTGACCCTGGTCGCGGGCATGGGACACTTTGCGAGCGGCGGGATAGATACCGGCGTCCTGGTCTCGCTGCTTTGCGGCTCGCTCCCCGGGATCATGCTGGCCAGCCTGTTCGCGCCGCGCCTGCCCGACCGCGTGCTGCGCACCGTGCTGGCCGTGACCCTTACCATCGTCGCCATCCGGTTGCTCAGTGCCTGACCGCAAGAACATCCCCCCACGCGCCTGGCAGCGGATGCTGAGCGGCCGGCGGCTGGACCTGCTGGAGCCCAGCCCCCTGGACATCGAGATCGGCGACATCGCCCATGGCCTGGCGCGGGTGGCGCGCTGGAACGGCCAGACCAGGGGGGCGCACGCCTTCTCGGTGGCCCAGCACAGCGTGCTGGTGGAACGGCTGGTGGCGGAGCTGTCGCCCCGCCTGTCGCGGGAAGTCCGGCTGATGGCCCTGCTGCACGACAGCCCTGAGTATGTTGTCGGTGACCTCATAAGCCCCTTCAAGGCCGCAGTTGGCATCAATTACAAGGCCTTGGAAGAAAGACTTCAGGCGGCAATCCATCTGCGATTCGGCCTTCCGGCCCAGGCCCCTGCCGCCCTCAAGACCCTGTTCAAGCGGGCGGACCATCTGTCGGCCTATTACGAGGCCACCCAGCTGGCCGGTTTCGAGGAGGCCGAAGCCCGCCGGCTGTTCGGGGCCCCGCCACGCGCCCTTAAAACGCCCCGGTTGGCCCCCCTGAGCACGGCGGACGCCCAGGAGCTGTTCCTGGGGAGATTCCAGCGGCTTTATGCTCATTAGCTGTTAAAAGGGGCCCATGCCCCGCCTGCTGGTCGCCCCCCTGTCGAGCCTGTCTGACGCCCTCGCCGCCCATGCCCCGTCGCACCTGGTCAGCCTGCTGTCGCCCGAGCACATGATCGACACCCCGGCGGGCTTTCCCGCCGCCATGCATCTGCGCCTTGGGGTCAACGACATTGTCGATCCGGCCGCCGGCACCGCGCCGCCAGCACGCCAGCATATCGACACGCTGCTGGAATTTTCGCGAAGCTGGGACACCAGCCAGCCGCTGCTGATTCACTGCTGGGCGGGAATCTCGCGCTCCATGGCATCGGCATTCACCATCCTGTGCGACCGGCTGGGGCCGGACCGCGAGATCGAGATCGCGCGCGCCATGCGCCAGCGCGCGCCGCATGCCCAGCCCAACCGACTGCTGGTGCAACATGCCGACGATGCGCTGGGACGCAAGGGCAAGATGATCGCGGCGCTGAACAGCATGGGCCCGCCCCTGATCGTGGAAGAGGGCACCACCACGACCTTTCCGCTGGCGGGCCTGTGAGAAAAACAAAGTGAGCAAGGAGTCGGTTTCCATCGGATTGTCCGCCGCCATCGTCGCGGTGGAAGGCGAGCGTCCCTCCGTGTTGGTGGTGGCGCATGACGGCGCGGCCGATGCGCTGCCATTTGGCCCCTTCGATCCGGCGCAGCAGCGCACCCTGGAATCGGGCCTGCGCAAATGGGTGGGCGAACAGACCCGCTTCGGCCTGGGCTATACTGAGCAGCTCTATACGTTCGGCGACAAGGGCCGCCATGAATCCGCCGCCGGCACGCGCGTGGTGTCGGTGGGCTATCTGGCGCTCACGCGCCAGGGCAAGGAAGCGCCGGAAACCGAATGGCGCGGCTGGTATCATTATTTTCCCTGGGAAGACTGGCGCGATTCCAAGCCCGCCATGATCGACAGCACCATTCTTCCGGCGCTCAAGAAATTCGTGAAGGACGCGCCCAATGCCGAAGCTGCCGAGCTGCGCCGCGAGCGGGTGAATGTCTGTTTCGGTGAAGGCTGGGACGAAGAACGCGTGCTGGAACGCTACGAGCTTCTGTATGAAGCCGGTCTGGTGGAGGAGTTCTGGCGCGACAGCGGCAGGACGAACAAGGGCCCCAGCCTTGGAACGCCCATGCTGTACGACCATCGCCGGATTCTCGCCACCGCCATCGCGCGGCTGCGCGGCAAGTTGAAATACCGCCCGGTGGTGTTCGAACTGATGGCCCCCACCTTCACCCTGCTGGAACTGCAGCGGGCGGTGGAAGCGCTGGCAGGCCTTCGCCTGCACAAGCAGAATTTCCGCCGCCTGGTGGCTGAACAGGGACTGGTGGAAGGCACCGGCAAGTTCAATGCGCCGGTCCGCGGGCGGCCTGCCGAACTGTTCCGCTTCCGCCGCGTGGTGCTGCGCGAACGCCCCGCGCCCGGCGTGCGTCTGGGTGTGCGGCGCAGCAAAGCGTCATAGGAGCCTTCGCGCGAGCGAGAGCGCCCCTCATAAAAGTGCAACATATGCGTGAGTGTGGCCTTTCCGACTCTTGACCCCTTAATGCTCGTGTGTAGCATAAAGCCCGAACCGGCTCCTTGAAGGCCGGGTTTTTTGCACCACATATATACTCGAAATGAGTATTATGCGGTCGGAGGACAGAATGGGACTGGAACTGGCCTATAGCGACGACGTGGCACGCGCCACCGAAGCTCTCTACGCCAAGGTCTCGGGTGTCATCCCGAAGATCGAATGGCCCGCCTATGCCCCGGTGATCGCCGAGATCAACCGGCTGAAGCGGCAGAAGGATGCCGTCATCCTGGCGCACAATTACATGACGCCGGAAATCTTCCATTGCGTGGGCGATTTTGTGGGCGACTCTCTGGCCCTCGCCCGCGAGGCGGCGCGCACCGATGCCAAGATCATCGTCCAGGCCGGCGTCCACTTCATGGCCGAGACCTCCAAGATCCTGTCGCCGGAAAAGACCGTGCTGATCCCCAGCATGGAAGCCGGCTGCAGCCTCGCCGCCTCCATCACCGGCGCGGACGTGCGGCTGCTCAAGCAGAAATATCCTGGCCTGCCGGTGGTGACCTATGTGAACACGTCCGCCGATGTGAAGGCGGAAAGCGATATCTGCTGCACCTCCGGGAATGCCGTGAAGGTTGTGGAAGCCATCGCGCGCGAGTTCGGCGTCGATACCGTCATCATGATCCCGGACAAGTACCTGGCCCGCAATGTCGCGGCCCAGACCGGCGTCAAAGTCATCACCTGGGAAGGCGCCTGCGAAGTGCATGAGCGTTTCACGGCGCAGGAAATCCGTGACTATCGCACCGCCCATCCTGGCATCGTGGTCCTGGCCCATCCCGAATGCCCGCCCGAAGTGGTGGCGGAAGCCGATTTCGCCGGCTCGACCGCCGCGATGATCAACTATGTCGGCGCCCACAAGCCCCGGCGCGTGGTGATGGTGACCGAATGCTCGATGAGCGACAATGTCGCGGTCGAGTATCCGCAGGTCGAATTCGTGCGGCCCTGCAATCTGTGCCCGCACATGAAGCGCATTACCCTGAACGGCATCCTGCACAGCCTGCAGACCATGACGTTTGAAGTGACCGTGCCGGCCGAAATCGCGGCGCGGGCGAAAACCCCGATCGACCGCATGCTGGCGGTGAAGCTCTGACATGACCCGCATCGACAACATCGTCGAGACCGATGGCGCGCTCATTTTGGGCGCCGGCATCGCCGGGCTGTTCACCGCCCTGAAGCTGTCGCCCATGCCCAGCATCGTGCTGGCGGGCACCCGCCCCGGCCTGTCGGGGTCGAGTGCCTGGGCCCAGGGCGGCATCGCCGCCTCGGTGGGCGAAGGCGACACCTGGCAGTCCCATGCCCATGACACGATGGTGGCGGGCGCAGGTCTTTGCGATCCCGGAATTGTGGACCTGGTGGCGCAGGAAGCCCCTGCCCGCATCGAGGATCTGGTGGGTTTCGGTGCGCCGTTCGACCGCAACGGCGACGGCAGCCTGGCGGTCGGCCGCGAGGCCGCCCACTCCATGCCCCGCATCGTGCATGTGAAGGGTGACGGCGCCGGCGCGGCGATCTCTGCCACCCTGGCCGCGCGCGCCAATGAAGCGGGCAACATCACCTTGCTGGAAGGGTTTCATGCCGTCGAGTTGGCGATGGAGAATGGCCGCGTCACCGGCATCTTCGCCCGCTCGGGCATAGGTTCGGGCGCACGGCTGATCCTGTTCCGCGCCCGCGCCGTGATCCTGGCCACTGGCGGGCTGGGCGCGCTGTATGCCGTTACCACCAATCCGCTGGAATCGCGCGGCGAAGGCCTTGGCATGGCGGCGCGCGCCGGTGCACTGATTTCCGATCCCGAATTCGTGCAGTTTCATCCGACCGCCATTGCGGTGGGCCGAGACCCCGCGCCGCTCGCCACAGAAGCGCTGCGCGGCGAAGGCGCGGTGCTGGTCAATGATCGCGGCGAACGCTTCATGACCACGATCCACAACGATGCCGAGCTGGCGCCGCGCGACATCGTCGCCCGCGCCATCCATCGCCAGATCACGTCGGGCTCCAAAGTCTATCTGGATTGCCGCGACGCGATCGGCGCGGACTTCCCGCGTCATTTTCCCACCGTGTATGCTGCCTGCATGTCGGCGGGGATCGATCCGATTACCGCTATGATCCCGGTCGCGCCGGCCGCGCATTATCACATGGGCGGCATTGCCTCGGACGAGAATGGCCGCTCCTCCCTGCCCGGCCTGTGGGTGGTGGGCGAATGCGCCGCCACGGGCCTGCACGGCGCAAACCGCCTGGCATCAAACTCTTTGCTGGAAGGTCTGGTGTTCGGTGCCCGCGTTGCCGACGATGTGCGTGGCCAGCTGGCTACGGGCGCGCTTCGCGGTGCTCCGCCCGCGCCGCAGCGTTTTGCCTCTCCTGCTCCGCCGCATGTGCTGCGCAACGCGATGACCAGCGGCGTCGGCGTGGAGCGCGATGTCACCGGCATGCGCGCCGCGCTGGATGTCATCACCCGGCTGGAAACCACCAGCAACGAACCGGCCCTGCTCAACATGACGGCGGCGGCCAAGCTGGTGACGGCGGCGGCGCTGATGCGGCAGGAGTCGCGCGGCGGCCATTGGCGCAGCGACTTCCCGCTCGCCTCCAAGACTGCCATCCGCACCTTCATGTCCCTGGCGGACGCAGACAGGATCGCCGCCGGCGGCGAGGCCGCGCCCGCCACCCGCGCCCGCAAATGACAGTGTCATTGGACATCACGCGGCCGCCTGCGGCGCTGCTGTTCGAGCCGCTGGTATCGGCCGCATTGGCAGAAGATCTGGGCCGCGCCGGTGACATCACCAGCCAGCTTACCATTCCGGCCGACAAGCAGGCGTCGGCGAAATTCGCCGCCCGCAAGCCGGGACGCATCGCCGGGCTGATCTGCGCCGAAGCGGCGTTCCGGCTTGTGGATCCGTCTGCAAAGTTCGAGGTGTCGCTGCCCGATGGCTCGGAGGCCGCGGCCGGTGCGGTGCTGGCCACGGTTTCCGGTCCCGCCCGCAGCATTCTCACGGCCGAGCGGGTGGCGCTGAATTTCCTGGGGCCGCTATCGGGCACCGCAACCGCAACCGCGGCATTGGTGAAGGCGGTCGAAGGCACAAACGCGCGCATCGTCTGCACCCGCAAGACCCTGCCCGGCCTGCGCGCCTTGCAGAAATATGCCGTGCGCTGCGGCGGCGGCTTCAATCACCGTTTCGGGCTGGATGACGCTGCCATGGTCAAGGACAACCATGTCCAGGCCGCAGGCGGCATCGGCCCCGCCGTGGCGCGGCTGCGCGCGGGCCTGGGCCACATGGTGCGGATCGAGGTGGAAGTGGACCGGCTGGAGCAGCTGGTGGAAGCGCTCGCCCTTGGCGTGGACCGCATCCTGCTGGACAACATGTCGTTGGACGATTTGCGCCGCGCCGTGGCGCTGGCCAAAGGCAAAGCGGTGCTGGAAGCGTCGGGCAACGTCACGCTGGCGACCGTGCGCCCCATCGCCGAGACCGGCGTGGACTATATCAGCTCAGGCGGGATCACACATTCCGCGCCCAACCTGGATATCGGCCTGGATTTCCAGGACTAGCTGTCGCGGGTGCGCGGCGCGTTGCGATAGAAGACGTGGTTCCCGATCTGGGTCGTCTTGTCCATCGTGTCGGCCCAGTCGGGCGAGACCGACGCGGCATGGAAGTTCAGGGCACCGCCAGTGGCGTTCTTCAGGTTCAACTGGCCCGTCATGATCTTGGCGGCCAACGCCTCGGCTTCACGCCAGGCGCTGGGCTGCTTGGCGCGCTTCATGTCGCCGTTGCAGGCAAACGAGAACTGGCAGCCGGAATGCTTGGCGCCTTCATAGACCACGGCGCAGATCGAGTGGCCGTAATCGCCATGGTTCATGCGATGGAAAACCACCTCGGCAATGGCCTTTTGGCCGGTGGCGCCTTCGCCGCGGGCTTCGTAATAGAGGACTTCCGACAGGCATTTGTGCTCGGCCAGAAGCTGGGTCATGACGGTATCGGCAGCGGGCTTGGGGGCTTCGGCCACGGCAACGGCGGGCCTCAGCGCCACGGCTTTGTCCGTGGACGGATGATAGGTCATGGAGGCGCCGATTGCGGCGCTGGCGGTGGCGAGAATGATCGCCATGGCGGCCACAAGCACGCGGTCGGAACGCGAAATCGCGTCATGGGTTTTCTTGGACATAGGCTTGGTACTCTTTTCG
>CAIUTH010000030.1 GCA_903902075.1 uncultured Alphaproteobacteria bacterium | reverse complement strand
CACCACCCGGCTGGATGACCCGCGCGCGGTGCAGCTGAGCGGCGCAGTGGGCGACGGCAAGGCGGACGACAGCGCCGCGATCCAGGCCGCGATCGACAAGGCAGGGTCCGACCGCGAGGAAGGGATCGTCCTTATTCCGCAAGGCCGCTACCGCATCACGCGCACCATCTATGTATGGCCGGCCGTGCGGGTGATCGGCTGGGGCACGCGCCGCCCGGTGTTCGCGCTGGGCGACAACACGCCGGGCTATTCCAAAGGCGTCGCCGCGATGGTGGTCTTCGCCGGCTTCCGGCTGGGCGCCAGCGACAGTTCGCGGCCCGAACGTCCCGGTTTCCGCGTGCCCTTCCCGCCGCCGGACAGCGTGCCGCCCAACCCCAGGATCGCCGACGCCAATCCCGGCACCTTCTATTCGGCGATGAGCAACATCGATTTTGAAATCGGCAAGGGCAATGAAGGCGCTGTCGGCATCCGCTTTCACGGCGCGCAGCACGACTATCTCAGCCATATCGACTTCCATATCGGCTCTGGGCTGGCGGGCATCCACCAGGTCGCCAACGAAGCCGAAGACCTGCGCTTCTTCGGCGGCCGCTATGGCATCCTGGCGGAAAAGCCCTCGCCGGCCTGGCAGTTCACGCTGATCGACAGCCAGTTCGAGGGCCAGCGCGAATCCGCGATCCGCGAGCATGAAGCCTCGCTCACCCTGGTGAATGTTGCGTTCCGCAATGTGCCGGTCGGCATCGACATCGACCCGGATTATTCCGACTGGCTGTTTGCCAAGGACACGCGCTTCGAGAATGTGTCGAAAGCCGCCGTCATCGTGAGCAACGAGAAGAGCGTCTATACCCAGATCGGTTTCGAGGATGCGATGGCGGCGAACACGCCGGTGTTCGCCCGGTTCCGTGAGAGCGGCAAAACCCTGGGTTCGGCCGGCACCTACAAGGTCAAGACGTTCAACCATGGCCTGATCCTGGATGCGCCCGGCACCTTGGGCAAAACCGGCACGCGCTGGGATGCGGCACCACTGCGGTCCATGCCGCGCGCCTTGCCACCGGCGATCCGCGCGTTGCCGCCCACGACCCAGTGGGTGAACATCCGCAGCTTGGGCGCGAAGGGCGACGGCAAGACCGACGACACCGCCGCCATCCAGCATGCCATCGACACCACACGGGTGATCTATGTCCCAAGCGGCCGTTACATGGTGCATGACACGATCCGGCTGAAGCCCAATACGGTGCTTATCGGCTTGCACCCCTCCATCACCCAGTTCGACTTGCCCGACAACACGCAGGGGTTCGCCGGCGTCGGCGCGCCCAAGGCGCTGCTGGAAACCCCGCGCGGCGGCGACAATATCGTGTCGGGCATCGGGCTGTTCACCGGCGGCATCAATCCGCGCGCCGTGGAAGCCTTGTGGCAATCGGGCGAACATTCGCTGATGAGCGATGTGCGCCTCCTGGGCGGGCACGGCACCAACAATCCCGATGGTTCGCGCTGGGACCCCTACAACGCCACCCACAGCGCCGATCCCGACATGAAGAAGCGCTGGGACGGGCAGTATCCCTCGCTATGGGTGACCAATGGCGGCGGCGGCACCTTCTCCAACCTGTGGTCGGTGGATACCTATGCCCAGTCCGGCATGCTGGTGTCGGATACCAAGACGCCAGGCAAAGTGTATGAGGTGTCCATTGAACATCATGTGCGGGCCGAGTTCGCGCTGAACCGGGTGGAAAACTGGGCCTTCTATGCGCCCCAGACCGAGGAAGAAGCCGGCGAAAGCCAGGAGGCGGTGTCGTTCGAGATTTCCAATTCCAAAAACATCACTTTGGCCAACTGGCACGCCTATCGCGTGACCCGCAATCCGCGGCCGGTGGATACGGCGCTGCGGCTGTACAACTCGTCCGATATCCGTCTGCGCAATGTGCATGTGAACGCCGAAAGCGGGCTGGGCACCTGTGACGCGAACGGCTGCGGCACCTACCTGCGCGCCAGCAAGTTCCCGATGGAAAACACCATCCGCGACATCACCCACAAGATCGATACCCGCGAGCGGGAGTTCGCGGTGCTGGATTATCCGGCATCCCCCGAGAAACCTGTGGTGCGCGACATGGGCGCGAAAGTGGAGAATCTGGAAGACGGTTTCTATTCCATCTCCGGCGCGGCGGTGGACGCCAAGGGCAAGCTCTACTTCGTCGACAAGCACCAGCAGCGCATTTATGGCTGGTCGCGCGAGGAAGGCCTGTCGATCGAACGCGACAATCCCACCGATCCGGTGAACCTGGCCTTCGACAAGGCCGGCAACCTGCTGGTGCTGTCATCGCTGGGCGCGGAAGGTACGGTTTATACCTTCAAGCCCGGCTCACCGGCGACGGAGCTGACGGTGATCCCTGCCACGCCGGCCACGGCACATCCGGGCGCCAACGCGCTGCTGCCGGTCAATTACTGGAACAATGGCGAGTTCAAGGACCAGCTCGATCCCGACACTTATCGCTACGTCACGCTCAGCAAGATGTTTGCGCGTGACGTGGCGGCGCCAAAGGCCAGGGAATATGTCTCGCCCGACAGCAGCCTGTTCCTGCCCGCCGCCCGCACGTTCAACCAGGGCCCGCCCGACGGCACCGGCTGGCGCTTCTCCGACAATCTGGACACCTATGGCTTCGTCACCGCCAAGCCGGGCAGCCGCGTCTTTGTCAGCAACGAGTCCGAGGGCCGCACCTATAGCGGGCTGGTGGGCACGAACGGCAGCGTCACCGACCTGAAGTTGTTCGCCGACCGCGGCGGTGAAAGCGTGGCGGTGGCCGCGAACGGCACTGTCTATCTCGCCAATGGCCAGGTGCTGGTCCATGCGCCGGACGGCAAGGAGATCGGCCGCATCGATGTGCCGGAGCGGCCGCTGCAATTGTTGTTCGGCGGCGCCGATGGGCGGACCTTGTTCATCCTGACCCACCACGCGCTGTTCGCGGTGCGCACATAAACAAACAGCCCGCCATTCCTGGCGGGCTGTTTGATTATGACGGAACTTAGAGCTTGCCCTTCAGGTAAGCCGCGCTCGCCTGCACCATGCCGATGGGCGAGGGATCATAGGGCTCCTCGATCTCCAGGAAGGCGGTCTTGACCGCGGCCTTCTTCACAGCAGGCAATATCTTTGAATAGTTGGCGATGCCCTGCCCGATGATGGCGCTGACCATCTTGCCATTGGTGTTGGGGATGCCCTCGGCTTTCAAATCCTTGATATGGACGGAACGGAAGCGCGAGGGGTATTTGTTCAGGTAGGCGACCGGATCGGCGCCGGAGGCGATCACCCAGCCGATATCCATCTCGTAGCCCACCAGCGCCGCATCGGTCTCCTTGATCAGGAAGTCCAGAGGCACCACATCGCCCACCTTGCGGAATTCGATGTTGTGGTTGTGGTGATTGAAGGTCATTCCCGCCGCCTTGCAGAGGGCGCCGATCTTGTTATAGGCCTCGGCATTCTGCTTCCAGCCATCCAGGCCCGGACCGGACATGATGGCGCCGCGGTCGACGGGATAGAGCGGGAAGGAACAGGTGATGTTCTTGATGCCGACGCTTTTGGCTTCCGCGATCGTCGCTTCGGGCGTGTTGCGCAGGGCATCGCCGCCGGCATGGATGCTTTCCCATTTCAGGCCCATCGCGTCATAAAGCTTGCGCTGATCGGCGGAATTCTTGGCCGCCATGGTCAGGTTGGCCTGCACCTCGCGGACGCCGGCAGCCTTTACCAGCTTCATCGTGCCTTCGTAATCCTTGGCCAGGTCGGCGCGCACCGTATAGAGCTGCAACCCGAGCGGGATGTGACGCTGCGCGAAGGCGGCGGGACCGGTGGCGGCGAGTGCGGCGGCACCGAGAAGAAAATTGCGGCGAGTGGTCATCAAAGGCTCCTGGGTTAGTTCTTTTTGGGCGGATGGGTTTCGATGAAATCCACCTGTTTGCGGTTCAAGGTTTCGATCGTGGCGCCGGCATCGCCGAACACCAGCCGCTGTTCGCGTTTGGGGTCGTAGCGCGGAATTTTCGATTCCGCCGTCACCGGATTGCCGGTCCTGGCAAACGCCACCACCACGTCCTGCATCTGGTTGGACAGCTTGTAGTCGTACGGCGTCCAGGCGCGGATGTTGCGGTAAAGGTTCAACGAATCCAAGGTGCCGTACCAGAAGGGCAGGTCCGAATTGTGATAGGCGCCGGCCGTCTTCACATCCATGTCGCTGATGAACACGCCCGGCGGATAGGGATGGGGGTGGCTGTATTGCACCAGCCAGATCGGCGATTTGGCATGCAGCGAAGCATCCCTGGCCCAGTCGCGGCCCATGATGCCGAAGCCGGAGATGCGCGCCACTTCCATCGCCTGGTGTGCGGCTTCGTCGTCATTCCTCGCCGGGAACAGCTTCAGGAACGCGTCGGCATCGGCGCCGTACAGATCGTGCGCCGCCTTCTGGTAGTCGGCCAGGGTGCGTGCGTCGGTCACCGCCGTCTTGCTGAAAATGTCATTGCCGACCGACGCCAGCAGCAGCGGCACATCGCTCTGCTTGCCTGCGGCATAGATCTCGGCCGGATTGTCCGGCACGACATAACCTTCCAGCGTGGGGCCGCTGAACGTGATCTTGTTGGCCGCGGCAATCGCGGTGATCTGGTCGGCCGGAATGGTACGCATCTGGGCGATATCCCTGGCCTTCATCGCCTGTTGCAGCTTGACGCCCTTGGCTTCGGTTTCGGCCAAAGTTTCCAGATGCGGCGCCGCCACGCCATGATAACCGCCGGACAGCGCCACCACATGGGCATAAAGCCCGTGCGCCAGCGGTGTGGACTGCAACAAGTCTACCGCCATGGCGCCGGCCGACTGGCCCATCACCGTGACGTTTGTCGGATCGCCGCCGAAGGCCGCGATGTTGCGCTGGAGCCATTTGAGACCCGCGATCTGGTCCATCAGCCCGTAATTGCCCGACGCCTTGTGGCCCGACGACGCCGTGAGTTCAGGATGCGCCAGGTTGCCGAAGATGTTCACCCGATAGGAGATGCCGACAAAGAT
>CAIUTH010000029.1 GCA_903902075.1 uncultured Alphaproteobacteria bacterium | reverse complement strand
GCGGCCTGCGCCACTTCCGAACCCGAGGAGCCGAAGCGGATGCGCTGGGCTGACGGGATGCGCTCGCACAGGATCCTGGCGGCTTCGAATTCGATTTCCGACTGGCCGGCATAGAGGATGCCCTTGTCGACCTGGTCCTTGACCGCCTGCTGCACGCCTTTGGGCGAATGACCCAGGATCATGGCGCCCATCCCGCAGTAATAGTCGATCAGCTTGTTGCCATCGACGTCGAACAGATACGGCCCCTCGCCGCGCGTGAACACCAGCGGCCCGCCCGCCATGCCGATGCGAAAGTTGCTGTTGATGCCGCCGGCAATGTGCTGGGCATTCTCCGCGATCAGCGCCGCGGAGCGGTCGAAAGACAATGACATGGCAGATCCCCTGGTCTTTTTCTTATGCCAAAGCCTATTCCGGCGACGCTTTCCGGGCAAATTGACAAAGCGCCGCCATCGCCGGAAGCTCGGCAAAAAAGGGCGGGAAATCATGCGACATATGACTTATGCGCTTTTGGGCGCTGCGCTGCTGAACCTGTCGCCGGCGCTGGCGGCCGATTATTTCCCACCCAAGGGCGAGGCCTGGGCCACCCATACCCCCGCCCAGGAAAAGCTGGACCCCGCCAAGCTCAAGGCGGCGATCGATTACGCTGTCTCCGCCGAGCTGACCTATCCGCCGGAGCTGGCCAAGGTGGCCGACATCCGCGACCTGCGCGTTTCGGTGCCGCTGAAATATGCCGGCGAAGCGTTCAATACTCCCATCGGGCCACTGAAGCCCCATGCCCCCGCCAACGGCATCATTATCCGCCACGGTTATATCGTCGCCGAATGGGGCAAGACCCATGACGTGGACATGACCTTTTCGGTGACCAAGACCTTCCTGTCGTCCACCGCCGGTGTGGCTTTCGACAAGGGGATGATCAAAAACATCAACGATCCTGTGATCGAGTATGTGAAGCCGACGCCGGACTTCACGCTGCCCCACAACCAGCCCATCACCTGGAACGACATGCTGCGCCAGCAGTCGGGCTGGATCGGCACTATGTGGGGCAAGCCCTGGTGGGCGGACCGTCCCGACGAAGGCAAGCCTTACAGCGAGCCGGTCAAGGGCCCGCCGCCGGTGGGCAAGGCCTGGAAATACAATGACGTGCGGGTGAACGCGCTGGCCCTGGCGCTGACGCATTTGTGGAAGCGCCCGCTGCCGGAGGTGCTGAAGGAATATGTCGCCGACCCCATCGGCATGTCGGATAGCTGGCACTGGGAAGGCTATTACAATGCCTTCACGCAAATCGACGGCAAGCGCATCAAGGTCGTCAGTGGCGGCGGCCATTGGGGCGGGGGCATGTTCATCTCGGCGCGTGATCAGGCGCGGCTGGGCCTTTTGGGTCTCAACAAGGGCAAGTGGGGCGGCAAGACGGTGCTGTCGGAAAAATGGGTGGCGATGGCGCGCACCCCGACCGTGCCCAATCCCGGCTACGGCTTCTGCAACTGGTATCTGAACACCGGCAAGCAGCGCTATCCGGCGGCGCGCGAGGACAGCCTTTCGTATAACGGTGACGGCGCCAACATCATCTTCGTGGATTACCAGCACGACATGGTGGCGGTGGTGCGCTGGATCGACGGCGACAAGATGAAGGAATTCGTGCGTCTGCTGATCGCGGCGACGGGCGAGCCGGCGCCGTGAAGATGGACCTGACGCGCCGCGCAACCATCGTTTCGGGGCTGGCATTCGCCGCCGGCGCGCATGCCGCGGAAAAGCGCATCGTCACCGTCGTGGGCTGTGGCGTGCAGGGCGTGGCGCAGAATGGCGACGCAGCGCTGGCCACCAAACTCGATCAACCCTATGGCGTGTGCATCGGCCCTGATGGCGCGCTGTATTGGGCCGATTTCGGCAGCAACCGCATACTCAAAATGAAATCCGGCAAAGCGTCGGTGGTGGCGGGCAACACCATCAAGGGCCATGCCGGCGACGGCGAAAAGGCGACCGCCGCACAGCTCAGCGCCCCGCATGAAGTGCGTTTCGACAGCCACCGCAACATGCTGGTGGCCGAGCGGGACGCCCACGTCATCCGCAGGATCGAGGCGCGCACGGGCCTTGTTTCAACCTTTGCAGGCACGGGCGAACCCGGTTTCGGCGGCGATGGCGGGCCTGCGACCAGCGCACTGCTCAAGCAGCCGCACAGCATCGCGCTGGACCGGCACGACAATCTCTATATCTGTGATATCCAGAACAACCGCATCCGCCGCCGCGACGCCAGGACCGGCATAATCACCACCTTTGCCGGCAATGGCGATGTCAGCGATACGCCCAGCATCGCGCCGCTAACCGCTGCGCTGCACGGCCCGCGCTCCATCGACAGCGCGCCGGACGGCACCATGTATCTGATCCTGCGCGAGGGAAACAAAGTCTTTGCCATCGACGCGCGCAAGCAAACGCTGACCCGCATCGCAGGCACCGGCGCCAAGGGTTATGGCGGCGATGGCGGCCGCGCCAAGGATGCGACCTGGAACGGGCCCAAAGGCATCGCTTATGCGCCGGATGGCAGCTTGTACATTTCCGACACCGAGAACCATGTGATCCGCCGCGTCTCGCTGCGGAACGGCACGGTTTCAACCGTCGCTGGCACCGGCCAGCGCGGCGACGGGCCGGACGGCGATCCCTTGAAATGCGCGCTGGCGCGGCCACACGGATTGTTCGTCCATGGCGGCCTGCTTTATATCGGCGATTCCGAAAACCACCGCATTCGCGCCCTGGCTATTTGATATTCAAGCCCTACTTGATGTTCAAAAAGGGCAGCACGTTGCCTGGCACCATTGTGGTGGGCAGCACGCCGTTCCACTTCTCGGACGCGACCAGTGTCGGCAGGCTGGGATTGTTGCGCAAAGCATCGCCCCGCGCCTGGATGGCGCCGGCTTCCGCCTTGCCCTGCACTTCGATCTGGTGCGCCTTGGCATCGGCGGCGGCCTTCACTTCATAGGCGGAGGCATCGGCATCGATAATGCGCTTCTGCTTGTCCGCTTCGGCCTGCTGCTGCTTGACGATCGCCTGCATGCGCGCCTCGACGGCCGACTCATATTGCGTCGAGAAGGTGATGTCCTCGATCTGCACGCTGTCGACCACCAGCGGCCCGCTGACGGATTTGCGAATCGCGGCAAACACTTCGGCATTCAGAAGCGCGCGCTTCTGAATGGCATCGGCGGCATCGAACTGGCCGAAGACATTTTTGACCTGCTCATAGGCGCGCGAATTGATGATGCGCGATTTCATGTTGATCAGTGATCCGAACTGCGCATAGACGGCGGAGGCATCGGTCACGTGATAATTGACCGCCATCGCGATGGTCGCGGGCTGCTGGTCGCGCGAATAGGCCTGCAGCCTGTTGTCGCCGGACTCCGTCTTCTCAAAAGCTTCCTTCTGGATCTGCACGGAGATCTTTTCGATGCTGTTGATCACCGGCAGCTTGAAATGCAGTCCCGGTCCCGCTTCACCGACAATTTTACCCAGGCGCAGGATCACGCCGCGCTCGCCTTCATCGATCGTATAGGAGGCTGAAAACAGGATCACCAGCAGGGTGATGACGCCGATGCCCGCGCCCACCGCACCCTTCGGCAGCTTGTCGAAATTCACATTCATGTTCGGCAGTCTGCCGCCGCCGCTTGGCGTGTTCCAGGGGCTGCTCAAGACGCGCACCGTGATGTTTGGTTCTGGTCGCTCACGGGAGGATCATCCTTCTTGGAAATGAAAATGGAATTGCGCCTTGATGGCGGGTGACTATTGGACTTGTCGTGAATGAACCCGCGCCATTTCAATATGGCGGCACGGACGTGACGAAATGGTGATGGCGGCGAGAAGAACGGCCGCATGGCGGTTGTCCGTCTGCCCGGTGTCAAAACTAAGGCACTGCGTCAGGTCAGGCTGGTCTTGTATAACTGGCTGAGTGCCGTCCAGGCGCGCTCGGCTTCGGCTTCGTTGTAGACCGCGCCGCCTTTCACGCACCAACCGTGATTGGCCTGGTACACATCCACCGTCGCGGTCTTTCCGGCAGCGGTGAAGGCGGCCTTCAGGTCATCCTTCATCTTGGGATTCTGCGCATCGTCATTCTGCGCCTGACAGATCAGATACGCGGCGTTGGTCTTGGCGATCAGCAAATGCGGGCTGTCGGGCTTGTCCGTCACCAGCCCATTGCCGCCATGAAAGCTGCCGACCGCGCCGATGCGGCTGGGCACAACAGCAGCGGTGCGGAACGACAGCGCCCCGCCCATGCAATAGCCCTGCACACCGGCTTTCTTGTTTGTGGCGGTTTGCGGCTGCGCATCCAGGAACGCCAGATAGGCAGTGGCATCATGATCGATGCCGTCATTGGTCATGGCGCCGCGATAGCCCATCAGCTTGGCGCGCTGTTCGGGATTGGAGAAATCGAAATTGTCGCCGATCACCGGCGCCTTCGCCGAGCGGTAGAAGGGATTGGGCACCAGCACGACATAACCCAGGGCCGCCAAACGCCGTCCCATGTCGCGGAACGCCGGACGCAGGCCCATGATATCGGGCCACATCAAGACGGCGGCATAGGTGCCCTTGGCGGTGGGATAAAACAACGCCGCATCGCACATGCCGTCGGTGGTTTTCACCTGGACATCTTTTTCGACAACGTTCGACTGCGCCAGCGCCGGATTGGCGGCGACACCGGCGGCGGCAACGGTCATCGCGGCAAAGCCGCGCCGCGAAAGCCGGGAATCGGTAACCAGGCCGGGGTGAATGAACTCATCGCACATGATGTTCCTCCGTCGCGTTGGGACGCAGCAGCAGATGCGCGGCCCCCATAGCTGTCAAGCGCGGGCACGCTGCGGATGGATAATGGCGGATTCAGGACGGGGTTGGGCGAATGCGCAGGGTTGCCGGGCGCGCCCGCCATTTTTCCCTCGTCCGCATCGCGGACGAAGAAAAATGGCGCACCCGAAAGGATTCGAACCTCTGACCCCCAGATTCGTAGTCTGGTGCTCTATCCAGCTGAGCTACGGGTGCGTTTTGAGGGCGCGAACCTATTCAGGACCCTCCCTAAAGGCAAGGACCCCCGCCATCTCTCTGCGGCATCTGCGGCACACACCCCAGATTCCGGCCAAGTCCCGGTGAAACGTGTAGTTTTCCACCCAAAGGGGCATTGAGCTCCCTTGTCGCCCCCCGCCCCTCTGGTTAAGACTGACGGCTAGGGTCCGCCTGCCGAAAGGCGCGGACGGGGTTGGGTTTTGGCGCCATTCTCCAAGGTCGGCCGGTGGGGGCCGGACAATGGTGCCGGGCAGCGGAGAGAATAATGAGGGGAATTTCAGCACAGCACGGGCTCAAAAAGGGCCTGTTTCTGGCTTTTGCGCTGACAGCCGGTCTCAGCTTGGCCGCCTGTTCCAGCGTAGACAGCATGTTCGGCGACGACAGCGAGGCTCCCGCGGACGCCTTCCCGCCCAGCGCCGCTGATGCCGGGGCCCCGCCCAGTGCAGCGTCTGCCGCCCAGCCCGTCACCGCCGGCGCCGCGCCCGTGGCCACCATCACTCCGGTCACCATCGACGGGGGCGCCGACACCGGCACCGCCGTGAACAAGACCGTCCAGGCCATCCGCAACCAGGTTGCCGGCCTGCAGCAGAAATTGTCCGCCAATTCGGCCCGCCTGGCCGACCTGCGCAACCAGGGCGCGGGCGCCGCCGGCTCCTATCAGGAAGCCAAGGCCCATATCACCACCCGCCTGCAGGTGGGCACCACCCGCGGCAACCCGGAACTGGTGTCGGAATGGAATGCCGCCCAGGGTCAGCTCGATGCCCTGTCGGCCAACGTCAACGCCCTGAACGCGCTGGGCACCGACGTCACCAATGACAGCTCTACCGCCCATTATGCGCTAGACCAGATCGGCGCCACCTACAATGTCTCGGGCGCGGTCGATGAAGATCATCGCCAGCTGCGCCTGCTGGAAGACCAGACCAGCCAGACCATCGTGATGATCGACCGCCTGCTGCGCGAAGTTGCCGACGGCATCCAGCGCCAGACCGCCTATGTCGCCACCGAACGCTCCAACCTCACCACCCTGGCCGCCTCGATCAAGAGCGGCGACTTTTATGGCGGTGGCGTGACCGGCGGCCTGGGTTCCAGCTTGGGCGTATCGACGGCCGGCACCCCGCTGGTGGTGGTCAAGTTCGATCATCCCGACGTCGACTATCAGCAGATCCTGTATGCCGCGCTGAACCAGGCGCTGCAGAACCGCCCCGGAGCCAATTTCCAGGTAGTCGCGGTTTCGCCCACCCGCGGCACCGCCGCCTCGGTGCAGATCGCCCAGTCCACCGCCCGCCGCCATGCCCAGGACGTCATGCGTTCCATGACCGACATGGGCGTGCCCGCCACCCGCCTGAACGTGGCCTCGACCACCGATCCGGGCGCAACCGTGAGCGAAGTGCGCGTCTTCGTGCGCTGAATTTAGGCAAATCTCTTATGAGCAAAGCCCCGCTGTCGCAGCGGGGCTTTTTCATTTGTGCCCTTTTTAATTGTGAGGGACCGATCAAGGCGCATACCATCCGCGCAGATTGCTGCTGAGGTTCGCGATGAAGCTTTTGAATTCCGGTCTGAAGGCGCTTCTCGCGACCGTGCTGATCCTCGGTACCCTGCCTGCGCAGGCCCAGGTGACGGAAACCGTTGCCAAGCGTCACATGATCGCCGCCGCCAATCCGCATGCGGCCGAGGCCGGTCTTGCCATGATGCGCGCCGGCGGCAGCGCGGTGGATGCGGCCATCGCCACCCAGATGGTGCTGGGCCTGGTCGAGCCGGAATCATCGGGCATCGGCGGCGGTGCCTTCATGCTGGTCTATGACCCCAGGACAAAGCGCACCACCAGCTTTGACGGCCGCGAAATGGCGCCGGCCTCGGCTACGCCCATCATGTTCCTGGATGCAAACGGTCAGCCGCGCACCAAGCCTGACGCCATTCCCGGCGGCTTGTCGGTGGGCATTCCCGGCGTGGTGAAAATGCTGGCGCTGGCGCACAAGAAATACGGCAAGCTGCCCTGGGCCAAACTGCTCGAGCCTGCCATCAAGCTGGCGGATGACGGCTTTCCCGTCGGGCCCAAGCTGGCGCGTACCATCAAGAACTTCACCCGCGGCGCCAACATGCCGGACCTGAAGGCGCACTTCTATCACGCCGACGGCACACCCCTGGCCGAAGGCGAGATCTACAAGAACGCCGAATACGCCGCGACCTTGCGCAAGATCGCCGCCGAAGGTCCGGACGGATTCTACAAGGGCGAGATCGCCCAGGCGATCGTGGACAAGGTGCAGCATGCGCCGCGCCAGACGGGCGGCATGACCTTGGCCGACCTCGCCAACTATCAGGCCAAGGAACGTGCGCCGGTCTGCGGCAAGTATCGCGAATACCGCGTCTGCTCGATGGGCCCGCCCTCCTCCGGCGGCATCGCGGTGCTGCAAATTCTTGGCATGCTGCAGCGTTACACGCCCCAGCAACTCACCCCCAATACCGTCAGCGGCGCGCATCTGTTCGCCCAGGCCAGCCGCCTGGCCTATGCCGACCGCGCCATGTATCTAGGCGATCCGGCCTTTGTGGATGTGCCGATCCGCGGCCTCACCGACCAGG
>CAIUTH010000028.1 GCA_903902075.1 uncultured Alphaproteobacteria bacterium | reverse complement strand
GCTGAGGCGCTGGCCCGCCGTGAAGCACTGACGCCCGCCGAGCGCGCCCGCGGCGCAGATGCCATGGCCGCCCTCGTCGCCCACCTGCCCCTGCCAGACGGCCCGCTCGCCCTTTATTGGCCTATCCGCACCGAGGCTGATCCGAGACCCGCTGCCGCCCTCATCAACCGCCCCCTGTGCCTGCCCACCACCATGCCCGAGGGCCTGACATTCCGCCTCTGGCAGATGGGCGACCCGCTCGCCTCCGGCCCCTTTGGCCTGTCTGAGCCGCTGGCTGGCGCACGTGAAATCACGCCCGCAATCCTCATCGTGCCACTCGCGGCCTTTGATCGGCGCGGCCACCGTATTGGCTATGGCAAAGGTTTTTATGACCGGGCGCTGGCGGCCCTACCTCAGGCGCTCACCATCGGGCTGGCCTTTGCCACACAGGAAATAGTCCGTGTGCCAGATGAAGCCCACGACCGCGTGCTCGATTTCGTGGTAACGGAACGCGAGATCATTGCGACGCAAACGCCATAGGAAGTCATCATGCGGCTCATGTTCATCGGCGACATTGTGGGACGAGCGGGGCGCAGAGCCCTGCTGGAACATCTTCCTGCTTTACGTGCACGTTACGATCTCGATTTCGTCATCGTGAATGGTGAAAATGCCGCTGGCGGCTTTGGCATTACCGAAGCCATTTGCGATGAAGTTCTCAATGCGGGCGCCGATTGCATCACGCTGGGAAATCATGCCTTCGACCAGAAAGAGGCGCTCGTTTTCATCGAGCGCCAGCCGCGCTTGCTGCGCCCCGCCAATTATCCCGCAGGCACGCCAGGGCGCGGTGCCAATTTGTTTGAAAATGCCAAAGGTCAGCGCATTCTGGTGATGAATGTAATGGGCCGTATTTTCATGGATGCGATGGACGATCCCTTCGCCTCCGTTGAACGCGAATTGGCAGCTTGCCCGCTAGGTCTGGGCTGTGATGCTTTTGTCATCGACATGCATGCGGAAACAACCTCGGAAAAAATGGCGCTTGGTCATTTCGTTGATAGCCGCGCAAGCCTTGTCGTGGGCACGCATACGCATGTACCGACCGCCGATTATCAAGTGCTGCCGGGCGGCACGGCCTACCAATCAGATGCCGGCATGACCGGCGATTTCGACAGCGTGATTGGCATGGACAAGGAAGAGCCGCTACGCCGTTTCACCCGCAAAATTCCCGGTGGCCGTTTTGAGCCCGCAGAGGGCAAGGCGACACTGTGCGGGCTGGCGGTGGAGATCGACGACACGACGGGACTGGCGCTGAAAGTCGCGCCGGTGCGGATTGGCGGGCGTCTGTCGGCAGCTTTGCCGGAGTTCTGGGGTTAGGCCGCCCCTTCAAAAAACCGGGGCCGGAGCGTATAACCGCGGCCAGCTTAACTTCAGTATCGCTCCGAGGGGTCCATGGCAGGCCATAGTCAGTTCAAAAACATCATGCACCGCAAGGGCAAGCAGGATGCCGTGCGCTCCAAGCTTTTCTCCAAGCTTGGCCGTGAAATCACGGTTGCCGCCAAAATGGGCATGCCCGACCCAGCGATGAACCCGCGCCTGCGCGCGGCG
>CAIUTH010000027.1 GCA_903902075.1 uncultured Alphaproteobacteria bacterium | reverse complement strand
GGCGCTCCAGCAGTCCCCTCGCCTCCAGCCGGTCCACCAGCCGTCCCACCGTGATGGGCTCGACTTCGCACAGGCCCGCCATTTCGTTCTGGGTCATGCCAGGCTGGCGCGACAGCCTGGCCAGGATGACGCCTTGGGCGCGGGTCATGCCGTAGGTCCGGGCCCAGCGGTCAAAACGGGTCCGCATCAGGCGGGCTACATCATAAAGCTCAACAAGCATCTCGGTTTTCATGGCCAATACATAACGTGCGTTATTATAACTTGCAATATAATCAGCCATGCAATTTCGACCTGCCCTGCCATGCAGGCACAGAAAGCGGCCCGCCGGAGCCACTGTCACCCCAAGCGCATCCCAACTTTATCGTTCTATATTTCCATGATATTAGAAATAATAACGCCGACGTTCCCAAGCCCAGCGCGCGCAATAAGTGAAACAAACAAGGTCATCATGAAACGCCTGCATCTGCATATCTCGGTCGATAATCTGGATCGCTCGATCGCTTTCTATTCCACGCTGCTGGGCAGCAGGCCCTCCGTGGTGAAGCCGGACTACGCCAAGTGGATGATGGAAGATCCGAAGGTAAACCTCGCAATCTCGGCGCGCGGCGCGCAAAGCGGATTGGACCATGTCGGCATCCAGGTCGAATCCGATGCGGAACTGCGCGAGATCGCGGAGCGGCTCAAGGCGGCGGGAGAAACCACCCAGGATCAGGAGCGGGCAACCTGCTGTTATTCCGAATCGAACAAGGCGTGGACCACGGACCCCTCCGGATTGCGCTGGGAAACATTCTTCACAATGGGCGCCGTCTCCTACTATGGACAGGATGATGTCCCGGCCATCGAAGCAAGCAAGGCCAGCTGCTGTTCTCCGGTGCCGGGCAAAAAGGCCTGTTGCTGATGGCGACGCTCAAGTCCGGGATGGCCGTGGAAGCATTGTCGGCGCTTGCGCACGAAGGCCGGCTTTCGATCTTCCGCCTTCTGGTCCGCGCCGGCGTGGAAGGCATCGCTGCCGGTGAGATCGCCCGCAAACTGGATATCTTGCCCAATACATTGTCGGCAAGCCTTGCGATTCTATCGCATGCCGGGCTCGTTACGTCCCGGCGCGAAGGTCGTTCTGTCATATATGCCGCTGATTATTCGCGCATGAGCAAATTGCTCGAATTCTTGATGGAAGACTGCTGCAACGGAAATGCGGCGATCTGCGCGCCCATTGTCGAGATTGCGAAGCGCACCGCCTGTTGCGCCTGAGAGGGAAACACATGTCGGAAGCCAGAAAATATAACGTTCTGTTCCTCTGCACTGGCAATTCGGCGCGATCCATTCTCGCCGAAGCCATCATGAACAAAGTCGGTGCGGGCAGATTTAAAGCCTATTCCGCCGGCTCGCATCCGAACGGTACGGTCAATCCCCACGCGATCAATCTTCTCAAAAGACTTGACTACGACACGACGGAATTCCGATCGAAACCGTGGGATGAATTTGCGCGACCAGATTCACCCAAACTCGATTTTGTCATCACGGTCTGTGACAATGCCGCCGGCGAAGTCTGCCCGATCTGGCCCGGCCAGCCCATGTCAGCGCACTGGGGCCTGCCCGATCCCGCCGCGGTCGAGGGTACAGATGTCGAAAAGGCGCTGGCCTTCGCCGACACATACCGCATGCTTTACAATCGCATAAGCGCCTTCGCCAACCTGAAGATCTCCGGCCTGGACCGTCTCTCGTTGCAAAGGAATATGGACGATATCGGCAAGTCAGGCAGTGACAGGCTGCAGCCAGAAATTCAGCGGGGCTGACGTGACAGATCCCAGCCTGGAGCCGCCGCTCCAGCAATTCAGCCTGTCGCGCCGCCTGGCTGCCGAAGCCCTGGGAACCGCATTGCTGTTGGCCATCGTCATCGGGTCGGGCATCATGGGGGACCGCCTGGCCGGGGGTAACGTGGCCATTGCCCTGCTCGGCAATACAATGGCAACCGGCGCCGGGCTTGTCGTGCTCATCACGATATTCGGTCCGCTTTCAGGAGCGCACTTCAATCCCGTCGTAAGCCTGATGTTCGCCGCGCTAGGCGAGCTGAAATGGAGCCACGCCGCCGCTTACATCGTTGTTCAGATTGCCGGCGCCGTTCTGGGTGTATGGCTGGCCCACGCGATGTTCGGCGAACCGGTCCTGCAAATCTCGACCAGGCTGCGCGCCGGCTGGCCGCAAGGGCTTTCCGAAGCCGTGGCCACTTTCGGGCTGATCGGAACCATCCTGGGGTCGCTGCGGTTTCGCCCCGCGGCCACGCCCATGATGGTGGGATTGTACATCACGTCGGCCTACTGGTTTACGGCATCCACCTCGTTCGCCAACCCGGCCGTAACCATTGCCCGAAGCCTCTCCGACACCTTTGCCGGCATCGCGCCGTCCTCGGCCCCGCTGTTCATTGCGGCGCAATTGGCGGGGATGATGGTGGCGGCCGTTCTTTTCCGCTGGCTGCTCAAAGGAAAACTTGCGTCATGACCGCCCCCTTCCCCATCACGATCCACCACAATCCCGATTGCGGAACCTCGCGCAACACGCTCGCGATGATCAGGGAAGCCGGATACGAGCCGGGCATTGTCGAATACCTCCAGACGGGCTGGACCAGGCCCCAACTGACCGCCTTGCTTTCCGCCATGGGGATGAAGCCCCGCGATATCATGCGCGAGAAAGGCACACCGGCGGCCGCCTTGGGCCTTCTTGATGCGGCGGTCTCCGACGATCAGATACTCGATGCCATGGTCGCGCATCCCGTCCTGGTCAACAGGCCCATTGTCGTTACGCCCAGGGGCACAAAGCTGTGCCGGCCGTCCGAGGCGGTGCTTGACCTGCTCGACAAGCGTCCGGCGTCTTTCACCAAGGAAGACGGCGAAGTCGTTAAGATTTGACGACGTCTTTGCCTCATAAAAAAGGGCGGCCCCTCGGGGCCGCCCTGATTTAAACCGATATCGCCTGCCGACTAGCGCGTGCTTGCCATCTGCGCATTGGCGCGTTCAACAGCGCGGGCGACACAGCTACGGTCACTGACGGCCTCCAAACTGGCCCACCCGCCCAATTGCGCCGAATCGCGGACCGAGCTGCAAAGAAGAACGGCGGCGCGGTGAATACGGGCCTGGGCGGCGACCTGGCCAGCCGGATTGTTCAAATTCAAATCACCAACCGCGACTTGCATTTGGCTCGGTGTTTCGGCGTGAGCCGCGGCGGTGACGGACAGCACAAGGAAAGCAGCGGAAAATAGATGGCGCAGCATAAGGTCCTCCATGATTTGTTCGTGACAAGTCTGTGACGAACGTAGAGCGGATTCAAGGATAATTACGCT
>CAIUTH010000026.1 GCA_903902075.1 uncultured Alphaproteobacteria bacterium | reverse complement strand
GCGCGGATACTCCGGCTCGCAGGAGGCGATCATGCGCCCGCCCAACTTGGCAAGCGCCTCGATCTCCTGCGCGATGGTGTTTTCATCCGGCAGGTCAAAGCTTTTGGCGCCGCCCCGACTTGCCATGCGCGGTACTTCGGCCAAGGCCGCGGACGCGGTGCCGAAACGCGCGATCAGGTTTCGAAAGGTGACGGGACCAATATTCTCGGTGCGGGCCAGCCGCAGCCAGTCGGCGCGCTCACGTGGCTGCACTGCTTTTCTTCCCGATGCGCGGTTCGGTGCCTTGCAGCAGCCGGCGGATATTGTCGCGATGCATCCAATAGATGAGCAGCGAAAGCGCCAGCGCCAGCCCGGCAGAGGCTTCCAGGTGAAACAGCATGAAATATGCTGACGACAAGGCGATGGCGATCAGCGCAGACAGGGACGAAATACGCCAGATGCACGCCGCGCCGATCCAGGTGGCGGCGACCATAAGGCCAACCGGCCAATACAGAGCGAAGCAGACGCCCAGAAAGGTCGCCACGCCCTTGCCGCCCTTGAAGCGCAGCCACAGCGGAAACATGTGGCCCAGCACCACGGCAGCGGCGGCAATAAGCTCCGCCCCCGGCGGCAGCAGCGTCCGCGCCAGCAGCACCGCCGCCGCGCCCTTGGCGCCGTCGCACAGAAGGGTGGCAGCGGCGGCCCATTTCTTGCCGGTGCGCAGCACATTGGTGGCGCCGATATTGCCCGAGCCGATCTTGCGCACATCCCCGGCCCCGGAAATCCAGGCAAAGAAAAGCCCGAACGGGATGGTGCCCAGCAGGTAACCGAGCAGCAGTGCTTGCAGCAGGATCATGGCGGGGACGATGCCAGTGGGCGCGGCAGAAATCTAGCGCGCGTCGAACACGCATTCGCCGCCGACAAAGGTCGCCCGGACGCGCCCTGAGAATTTGTGGCCATCAAATGCGGTGTTGCGGGAGCGGGAGCGCAGTTTTTCGGCGTCCACCACAAAGGGTTCATTCTCGTCCAGCAGCACCAGGTCGGCGGGCGCGCCCCGGGCCAGGGTGCCGCCGGGCAGGCCGAAGATGCGCGCCGGTGCGGCGGTCAGGGCGGCGATCACCTGGGACAGACTGGCATCGCCATTGTGCGACAGCGACAAGGCGGCGGGCAGCAAAGTCTCCAGCCCCACCGTACCGGCGGCGGCAGAGGCATAGGGCTGGCGCTTGGTGTCGGCGCCCTGCGGTTCATGGCTGGACACGATCACGTCGATCACGCCCGATGCCACGCCTTCGACCATGGCAGCGCGGTCGGCTTCACTGCGCAGGGGCGGGCGAACCTTGCGGAAGGTGTAATAGGCGCCGACATCCAGCTCGTTCAGGGTGAGATGGTGGGCGGCGACGCCGCAGGTCACGGGCAGGCCGCGCGTCTTGGCGGCGGCGATGACGTCCAGCGCGGCGCGGGTGGAGATCTGGCCGAAATGCATCCGCACCCCGGTCAGTTCGACCAGGCGGATGTCGCGCTCCACCATCATGGCCTCGGCAATGGCGGGCGCGGCGGGCAGGCCAAGCCTTGTGGCGAACTCGCCTTCGGTGGCGCTGGCGCCCTTTACCAACTCGGGATCTTCGGCATGGGAAATCACCAGCGCGTCAAAGGTGGCGGCATAAGACAAGGCGCGGCGCAGCACACGGGCGTTGGCGACAGAACGGTCGCCCTCTGTAAATGCAATAGCGCCCGCTTCCTGAAGGAGACCGATTTCGGTCATGGTTTCGCCCAGCAAACCCTTGGTCAGGGCGGCGCAGGGCAGCACCCGCACCTTTGCCGTGGCGGCGGCGCGGCGCAGCAGGAAATCCACCAGCGATGGTTCATCGATGACGGGATCGGTGTTGGGCATCACGATCATGGACGTGACGCCGCCCGCGGCGGCTGCGGCGGATGCCGACTCCAGGCTTTCGCGATGCTCGGCGCCCGGCTCGCCGGTGAAGACGCGGCAATCGATCAGGCCCGGCGCCAGCACCAGGCCGCGGCAGTCGATCACTTCGGGATCATTGGGCTCGGCATCGTTGAACAGGCGCGGGCCTACATCGGCGATGCGGCCATTCTCCACCAAGAGGCCACCCTTGGCATCCAGGCCGGAAGCCGGATCGATCAAATGGGCGTTGCGGAAGGCGATACGCTTCATGACATCCCCCGCGACAGCGCATCGAGTATTGCCATGCGAAGGGCCACGCCCATCTCCACCTGTTCGGCGATCAGGCTGACCTGCACATCGTCGGCGATGTCGGAGGCGATTTCCACGCCCCGGTTCATGGGGCCCGGGTGCATGACAAGGGCGCCAGGCTTGGCCACGGACAGCTTTTCGCGGTCCAGGCCATAGAAGCGGAAATATTCCCGGGTCGACGGCACGAAGGCGCCGGCCATGCGCTCCAGCTGCAGGCGCAGCATCATCACTATGTCGGCGCCCGCCAGCCCGCTCTTCATGTTGGTATGGACTTCCACCCCGAAGCGGTCGGCGTCGCAGGGCAGCAAGGTGCGAGGCGCCACCAGCCGCACCTGCGCGCCCATCATCGAGAGCAGGCGCAGGTTGGAACGGGCAACGCGGCTGTGCAGCACGTCGCCGCAGATGGCGACTACCAGGCCTTCGAAGCTGCCGCGATGGCGGCGGATGGTCAGCGCGTCCAGCAACGCCTGGGTGGGATGTTCATGGGCGCCGTCGCCGGCATTGATCACGCTGCAGTCCAGCTTGCGCGACAGAAGCTCGGCGGCGCCGGCATCCTGGTGGCGCACCACCAATATGTCCGGGCGCATGGCATTGAGAGTGGAGGCGGTGTCGATCAGCGTCTCGCCCTTCGACACCGACGAGGTCTTGACCGACATGTTCATCACATCGGCGCCCAGCCGCTTGCCGGCCAGCTCGAAGGAGGACTGGGTGCGGGTGCTGGATTCAAAGAACAGGTTGATCAGGGTGCGGCCCTTGAGCAGGGCGGTCTTCTTGTCGGTGGCGCGGCCCTGCACGACATAGGTCTCGGCCAGGTCCAGCAACACAGTGACGTCGAAGGGCGTAAGCCCCTCTATCCCCAGCAGATGTTTGGAACGCAGGATCGGTGCGGTACTCGGAGATGTCATTAAAGCCCGGCTTATAGAGAGGGATATTGCGGCCCGCAAGCGGGGTGTTCAGTTAACCGAAACAGTCTTGTCCTGCGCGATTTTGGTGCCCCGGTTGATGCATCCATAATCCTTGATGCCGGCCGTATTGATCTGGGACGGCAGGGTGCAGATTTCAAAGGTGCCGGTGATGCGGGTGCGCATGGAGCCGGTCTTGCTTTGCCAATAGAGCCAGTTCTGCATGACGGGCGGGGCGATGTCGGCATTGCTGTCGGGCGGCGCCTTGATGATGATCTTGGTGCCGTCCTCGGCGACCACGGTCACGCCCAAACCCGGGGTAAGGCCCAGGCTGCCCTTCACCATCCGGCACTGGCCGGTCAGGGCCGGGCTTCTCTTGCAGGTGACTTCGGCCGCCATCGTTGCGGTCGGCAAAAACAGCATCACCAAGACAAGCGTCCTAACCACCGCTCATTTCCTCCAGGGTCTTTCCCGCCGGCTCCGGCAGGAACAATAAGGCGATCAGGGTGATCGGGATAGTCGCCAGCAGCAACTGGATGGCGGGGCCGTGGGCGTGGAAGCGGTCGTAAAGATGGCCTTCCAGCATCAGCGCCACGGCGCCCATGCTGATTTCCACCAGATAGCGCAGACCGGAGACGGTGGCGCGGTAATGGGTGGGTACGATCTCCAGCGCGAAGCCCGCCACCAGCACGTCGCCTGAGAAGAAACCGAAAAAGGCCAAGGTCCACAATATCGGCATCGCCCAGGCCGGCGCGCCGCCATAGAAAAGATAAAAGCAGACGCCGCACAGCGTGACGATCGCAAAGGCCATGGGCTTTCGCCCTATCCGGTCCGACAGGCGTCCCGCGGCGATGGCCAGGCCCAGTCCGATCAGCCCGCCGGGCACGAACAGTGCGGTGGTCTGCCAAGGCTGGTAGTGATAATCGCTCTGCAGCACCTTGGACGCCAGCAAGGTCGCCGCCGAGATGGCGAAACCCCAAGCCGACACGGCGATGAAGATGGCCGCCAGTCGCCCGGGATATTGGCGCACCATGTCCCGCAGCATGTCCGTCGTCTCGGCGAATTTGGATTTGGTCTTATGCTCCTGCGCGGCGAAGCGG
>CAIUTH010000025.1 GCA_903902075.1 uncultured Alphaproteobacteria bacterium | reverse complement strand
CCTGAGGGAGCTGTCCTCTCTTTGCTGACCGTTTTGCAAGACGGGTCCGCAATCGAGACTGCCAACATCGGTCGCGAGGGAGCGTTCGGCCTTTTTGCGGCCATGTATACCGCCGCTCCCCATCAGATTGCCGGCAGCGAGACGTTCCAGATGCTGTGGCTTCAACGGCGGGGATATGAAGGAAAAGGCAATGTTTCATACTTCGCGCTTCTTGAAGTCGGCCATTCTTTTCCTTGGCCTTTTCACGATGCCTGTTTCTGCCAAATGCGCAGAGGTCACCGCACCCGGGGCGCGGGTTGTCACCGAAAACGACGTGCGGTGCGGCAGCCACGATCCCGATATCGCCATAGCCGGCTGCACCGCGCTTATTGAGTCGGGCCTGGATACGGGATCGATCCTTGCTGCCATTTATCAGCTTCGCGGCATCGCGCATTACAACAAGGGGCTGACCGACCAGGCGATAGCCGACCAAACCAGCGTAATCGGGCTCCGGCCTGATTTTGCCGTCGCCTATTACGTGCGTGGCGAGGCCTATCTCAAAAAAGGCACTGCCGACCAGGCTATCGCCGACTATACAAGGGCGATTGCTCTCAAACCTCGCTACGCCGAAGCCTACTCTGACCGCGGCGTTGCCTATGGGCGCATGGGCCTTGTCGATCAGGGCATCGAAGATGAAAACCGTGCAATCACGCTCCAGCCGCGCCTTGCCGAGGCCTACTGCGACCGTGGGCTTCTGTACAGAACCAAAGGCTTGAATGATCTGGCGATCGCCGACTACGCGAAGGCAATCGCCTTGGAGCCCGCTTATGGCAGGCCTTACTATGAGCGCGGTCTGGCCAGGCATGCGCAGGGGGATCGAGAGGGTGGTGACGCCGATATTGCCCACGCCATTCAACTCAATCCCAACAGCGGAAAGTGATCATCGTAATCTGCTTCGGCGAATGTCCATCGCGCAGCGTGGCTGGTTTTTCTCTCGTCACGGTGAGCAAAATTGATCATCTCTGACCCGAAAATACGCACCCGCCCCGGCCCTCGATGCGCATTTGGATTCGCCGGCGGAATTCATATTGCGCCCATATGGGTTCCAGCGGCGTTCTATAGTTGATCTGCGGATCAGAAAGACGCGAAGCGCATCCCCCAGGAATTTTCCTGAGCTGTAGCGCTCGCAAGTGGTGCCTCGTGCTCAATCGTTACACAAAAGGCGCATTGATTTGCGCGATGCTGCCAATCGGCCTTCTGTCGGCCGGTTGTTCTTCCATGATGGGTGAAGGTTATGAGGGATATCATGCCTTCAAGGACGGCCATTATGCGGAAGCGAAAAGTGAATTCACCAATGATGTCACCAATCGCCCCCACTCCCCGATTGCCCAGATAAATATCGGCCACTCCTATCGCCAGGAAGGCGACAATGCGAGAGCCAATGGTATGTTCCACGAAGCGGCGGCGAGTGGCAGAGACACCGTGCCCAGCATGATATTGGAACTGGGGGGTAGCAATCATGACCGCGTTACCACCAGGACAATGGCGTGTCGCCACCTTCACGAAGATCGTCAGCTCGACGTGAACTGCGACGACCGGATGGTGGCGGAGATTCCGCCTGCGCCGGCAGTGATCGTCTCCGAAGCTGCGCCCACACCGGTTGCCGTTGAAGCCGAGGCCACCTCGCCGCCCGTCTATACGCGCAAGCAGGACCGGAACTAAAGCGCGCTTGCAGCCGCAACAGTGGTGAAGTCCACCTCTTGGGCGGTGACAGAAATGGCAAATGACCGTCCGGTTCTCGTGATCGGACGGTCCTTTTCCATAACTGGTGGGCAAAGACAGCGATCAAGGCCGCAGACTATTCGAGTCTCTGGGTTATTTGCACGGGGTAAGGTAGTGTTGGTGGACTGTACTGTGGCGGTGATCTCGACCCGAATTTGCCTTGGCCTAGCCGTTGTAGGTCTTGCATTCTCGTCGGCTGCGGCGCGGGAGCGCGCATCAACGCCCAAGGTGGCCGCGAGCGCGTCGCTTGCAGAGGCCGCGCCAACGACGGTGTCTCCGGCGAACCGGGCAAATTTCCGGAGAGAGAATGCAGCAAACACTGTGCGCCAGGTTGCGAACTGGGTGGTCGAT
>CAIUTH010000024.1 GCA_903902075.1 uncultured Alphaproteobacteria bacterium | reverse complement strand
GGACATCACGATACCGGTCAACTTCATTTCCAATGCGGTAACCGGCAATACCGGCACCATTGAACTGCGCGCCTCCTATCCCAATGAGGACCTGTCGCTGGTGCCGGGGCAGTTGGTGGATGTGGTCGTGGCGCTGGCGGAAATTCCGAACGCCACACAGGTGCCGCGCGAAGCGGTCAACACCGGCCCTGAAGGCCAGTTCGTTTATGCCGTCAAGGACGGCACCGCGCAGCAGGTGCCCGTGAAGGTGCTGTTCGATGACGGTGTCATGGAAGCGGTATCGGGCAACCTCAAGAAGGGCGATCAGGTGATCGTCGAAGGCCAGTTGCGCGTCATTCCCGGCGCCAAGGTCTCCGTCACCGGCGCCAAGAAGAAGCCCGGCGGGGCCAAGGGCGCGATGACCAGCGGACGGCGCAGGGTGCCGCACGCCCAGGACCATGAAGGCTGAAAGGCCTAGCCTATGAACCTGTCAAAACCCTTTATCGAACGTCCTGTTATGACCACCCTGGTCATGGCGGCACTGGTGATCTTCGGCGGCTTTGGCTATGCCAGCCTGCCGGTTTCCGATCTTCCCAACATCGATTTCCCCACCATCTCGGTATACGCCAGCCTGCCTGGCGCCGATCCCGACACCATGGCCTCGTCCGTCGCCTCCCCGCTGGAGAACCAGTTCTCGGCGATCCAGGGCATCGACCAGATGACGTCGACCAGCACCCAGGGCTCGACGCAGATCCAGCTCCAGTTCAGCCTGGACCGCAGCCTGGACGGCGCGGCGCAGGACGTGCAATCGGCCATTTCGGCAGCCACCCGCAACCTGCCCAAGGCGCTGCCGCAGCCGCCCACCTTCCGCAAGCAGAACCCGGCCGACATTCCCATCATGTTCCTGGCTATGCGTTCCAAGACGCTGAAGTCTTCGGAAGTGGACGAATATGCCGAGACCCTGCTCGCCCGGCAGCTTTCCACCATCGAGGGCGTGGCCCAGGTCGGCGTGTTCGGAACGGCCAAATATGCGGTCCGCATCCAGGCCGATCCCGCGGCGCTCGCCGCCCGGCAGATCGGCATCGACAAGCTGGCCACCGCCGTGGCCAACGCCAACGTCAACCTGGCCACCGGTGCGCTGAACGGCGACACCCGCTCCACCGTCATCCATACCGGCGGCCAGCTCAACAACGCCGCGGAATTCAACAACCAGATCGTCACCTACCAGAACGGCAGCGCCGTGCGCCTGAAGGACGTGGCGCGCGTCATAGACGGGCTGGAAAATCCCTATGGCAAGAGCTGGTACAAGAATGACGAAGCCATCGTGCTGGCCATCTTCCGCCAGCCCGGCTCCAATGTCGTGGCGGTCACCGACGCCATCAAGAAGATCCTGCCGCAGTTCCAGGCAAACCTGCCGCCCTCGGTGCAGATGGACGTGGTGTTCGACCGCAGCCAGATGATCCGCGCCTCGATCGAGGATGTGCAGACCACCTTGCTGATCGCAGGCTTCCTGGTGGTGGGTGTTATTTTCGTATTCCTGCGGCGCATATCCGCCACCATCATCCCGTCCCTGGCGCTGCCCATCGCCATCATCGGCACCTTCGCCGGCATGGCGGCCTTCGGCTTCAACCTGGACAATCTTTCGCTGATGGCGCTCACCCTATCGGTCGGCTTTGTGGTCGATGACGCCATCGTGATGCTGGAGAATATCGTCCGCCATATCGAGCTGGGCGAAAAGCCTTACGACGCGGCGATGAAGGGCTCCTCCGAAATCGGCTTCACCATCCTGTCCATGACCATCTCCCTGGCGGCGGTGTTCATTCCGATCGTCTTCATGGGTGGCATTGTCGGCCGGCTGCTGCACGAATTCGCCGTCACCATCATCCTGGCGATCCTGTTCTCCGGCGTGATCTCGATCACCCTGACGCCCATGCTGTGCGCACGCATCCTCAAGGACGAGCATGGCCAGGCGCACAATGTCTTCTATCGCTGGAGCGAAAACAGCTTCAACGCGGTGCAGGCCTTCTACGACCGCACCCTGCGCTGGAGCATCACCCATCCCCGCGCCATCATCGGCGTGTTCTTTGGCAGCCTTGTGGCGTCGGTGCTGATGATCTCCATCATGCAGCAGGACTTTTTGCCGTCCGACGATACCGGCCGGTTGCAGGGTGCCATCCAGGCCGCCAACGGCACCAGCTTCACCCAGATGGCGATCTACACCAAGCGCGCCATGAAGATCATTGGCGATGATCCGGACATCGAAGGCGTGCTGGGCCAGATGGAAGGTTCCAATGGCAGCGCCGGCACCAACAACGCCCGCCTGTTCATGATCAAGCTCAAGCCGCTGAGCACCCGCAAGTCCACACCCGAGCAGATCATCCGCCGCTTGCGGCCCAAGGTTTCGCGCATCGCCGGCGTCAATGTGTTCCTGACAAATCCGCCGGCCATTCGCCTGGGCGCGCGCATGGCCCGCTCCACCTATCAGTATACCTTGCAGGGCCTGGACCTGAGCCAGTTGAAAACCTATTCCGACGCACTGATGGACGCCCTGCGCAAGCAGCCCGGCTTTGTCGACATCACGTCGGACAATGAGGCGGCGATGCCGTCGGTGCAGGTCAAGATCAATCGCGACCGCGCCGCCGCCTTCGGCGTGTCGCCGCTGCAGATCGAAACGGCGCTGGGCTCGGCCTTTGGCGGCCAGCGTGTCTCCCAGATCAACACCTCGTCCAACCAGTATGAAGTCATCATGGAGCTGTTGCCGCGCTATCAGCGCGACGCTTCGGCCCTGGACCGGCTCTACATCACCGGCACGGGCGGCACCCTGGTGCCGCTGACCGCGGTGACCGACATGAGCGCCAGCACCGTTCCCCTGTCGGTCAATCATTCCGGCCAGATCCCGGCGGTGACGATTTCCTTCGACCTGGCGCCCGGCAAGGCGCTGTCGGATGCGGTCACCGGCATCCGCAAGGCCGGCGAGGATATCGGCATGCCCGCGTCCATCCAGGGCAATTTCCAGGGCACGGCGGCGGCGTTCGAGGACTCCACCAAGAACATGGGCGCGCTGCTGCTTATCGCCATGGTGGTGGTCTACATCATCCTGGGCATCCTCTATGAAAGCTTCATCCACCCGCTGACCATCCTGTCGGGCCTGCCCAGCGCGGCGGTCGGCGGGTTGCTTACCTTGTGGATCGCGCATCTGCTGTTCATGGCGGGCATCACCCCGGCGGACATGTCGCTGACGCTCTATGCCTTTGTCGGCCTGATCATGCTGATCGGCATCGTCAAGAAGAACGCCATCATGATGATCGATTTCGCCATCAACAAGCAGCGCAGCGATACGAGCGTGACGCCCGAACAGGCTATCTACGAGGCCGCGGTGGTGCGTTTCCGTCCCATCATGATGACCACCATGGCGGCACTGATGGGCACATTGCCCATCGCCTTCGGCAGCGGCGCGGGCGCGGAATCGCGCCGTCCGCTGGGCCTGTGCGTGGCGGGCGGCCTGATGCTGTCGCAGTTGCTGACCCTCTACATCACGCCGGTGATCTATTCCTATCTCGATCGCTTCAGCACCAGGCTGCAGCGCCGCAAATCGCGCCGCCGCAGCGCGGCGCCGATGCCGGCCGAGTAGTATTTTCCCTCAGAGCCTGTTTCATCCGGCAGGCGGTTTCGTCGTTGCAACTCAGGGCCGCCCCGCCAGCGAGACGTAGAAATTGTGCTCGTCCGGCGCCAGGTAGATGTGCAGGTGCCGCAGCACATCCATGCCGATGGTGATGTCCGGCAGTGCGGTGTTGAGCAAGGCGCGGTTGCTGGTCTGCAGGACGCGGTCGCCGCCCCGCGCCATCCGGTCGGGCAGCAGCATCATGTCCGGCGTCAGCACCGTCACCCCGCCAAAGGACAGGCTGGCAAAGGTGTGCATGTAGCTGTTCAGGCCGGGGTCGTTGTTGACCGCACCCAGCGGCGTCACGCCCGGCGAATCCGGCGACAGGCCAAACAGGCGTTTGGCGACCGGCAGGCTGATAATGGTGTATTGCGAGCCGGTATCGATCACCGCGTCCAATGCGTGGCCGTCCAGGCTCACCGGAATATGGACATGGCCGTCCCGGATGGCGATGCGCATCGCGGCGATCGCCGGCGGGTGCCAGTAATCGATGGCGCCGAAACAATGCTCCTTGGAAAAGAGCTTGAGGATGCCGGTGCCGAAATCCACATCCACGTCATAATCGAACAGAAGATCGCGCGACAGCAGGCCCGCCAGCAAGGGCGTGGTGCGGCCAAACTCCGGATCGGGCCACAGATGCAGCTCGATGTCCTCGAACTGGACCTTGCCGAAGGACAATGTGTGGACCGTGGCGGCGCTGGTCGAGATATTGCCGCTGACATCGCGCGCCTCGGCATGCATCCGGTCGCGGGAACGGTGGATGTTCAGCTTCAATTCCTCGGCCGCGGCGCGCGACAGCTGGGTCGTGTCTGCGCCGGTGTCGAAGATCATCCCCTTTTCCACGCCATTGAGGAGGACCGGCACCACCATCACATCGGTCGCGCCGAAATGGGCCATCTGCTGTTGGCTGAGAAGCTTGAGGGGACCGCAGGCCGTCTGGGCCCGTGCTCCGGTCGCAGCCAGGCAGAACAGCGCGGCGATCAGGCCCGCGCGCATGCCTAGCGGCAGGCGTAGGACAGGGTGGGATTGCTGAGACGGACCAGCATGGGCAGGTTGTTGATGCAGCCCGCCTGCGTAACCCGGCCATTCGACAGGGTAGCGATCACGGTGGTGCCATCAGGACTGATATCCTTGCCCTCGGCGCGCAATTGCGCCCAGACGCGATTGACCTTGCACACTTCGGGACCGGGCAGGCGTGAGCCGGGCAACAGCTGGGGCACGCGGCAGGTGATGGCCTCGGGCTCGCCCGCGCCGCTGGGATACAGCGCCAGCACGGCTTCGCGCGTGCCGTCCCGCGCATCGGGGGGCGTGGGCGCCGCTTCGGTGCTGGTGTCGGCTTTGGGGCCTGGTGCGGGCGGTGGCGCCATCGCCAGGGCGGGCGCCTGCGGCTGGGCCGGCGCGGTGTCCGGCAACGCAATCGGCGCGGGAGCCGTCACCACCAGCATGCGCGGCAGGCGGCGCGCCTGCACCGGTGTCACGCCGATCTGCCGGCTGACCACCGCGACATTGCGGGCGATGTTTTCCGTGACCTGGGTGCGCAAGGTCGCGACCTTGCGTTGCATGTCCACCGCCAGGGGAGACGCAAAGAATCCCGCCGCGACCGGCAGGGCCAGTGCCACGATACCAGCGCCCGCCAGAAGCAGTCGCTTGCCGGCGCCCAGCCGCCGCGCCGCCGCGCCCGTCATGATGAGCCGCACCCGGCCCTTGAGGTCCGCGCCTGTGGCGCCCGCAGCGCAGGCCAGCGGCGAGCGAATGCAGAACTTGCAGACCTTGAGGATGCCACCGGCATAAACCTCCGGATCATGGCCTTGCGCCAGCACGCTTTCGTCACAGGCGCGCTCGCGCTCGGCGATCAGCCGCGCCCCGATCAGCCACACCAGCGGGTAGAACCAGAACAGCGCCTCGACCGCCATGTGGATGGCGGCGGTGACATTGTCGCGGCGGCGCAGGTGCCCCAGCTCATGGGCCAGGATGGAATCGCGTTCGCTGTCCGACAGATGGCTCATCAGGCCTTGCGGCAGCAGCACCACCGGCTTGAACACACCGACAAGTCCAGGCTCCAGCAGGGAGGCAGAGGATTTGATGGCCACCGGCGCACCGGGCAACGCCAAAGAAATATCACTGGCGGCAGCGATCATGGCCCGCAGTTTCCACCAGCGCGAAGCCCGCAGGGCCAGGATCACGCAAAAGCCCAGAAGCCAGATCCCCAGCAGCAGCGGAAACACATCGGGGCCCTGTGTGTGGGGCACGGCCAATGTGTGGGCGGGCGCGGAGAAACGTTCGGCGGCGGAGGGAATGATCAGAATGGTGCGCGAAACGGGCAGCAGCTGCGCCAGTTTTTCGCCGATCATGGCCAGCAGGGTGAATGGCAACAGGAATTTGAGCGAGGCGGCGAACCACAGCCAGAAGCGCGCCCGCGCCCCGTTATGCCGCAGCATCAATGTCAGCATCCCCGCCGCACCGGCCAGCAGGGTGGACTGCCAAAGATGGTCCGCAAGCGCTGCGATCATGCTTCCTTCTTTTTCTTGGCGGCCAGGTCGCGCAGCAGCTTTTCGGCGTCCGCCACATCCGCAGGTGACAGATTGCCGGCCTCGATCAGCTGGGCCATCACCGGCTGCATGCGGCCGCCGAACATCGACAGGAATTCGTCCACCAGGCGGGCCTTGGCGGCGTCACGGCTGATCACCGCTTCAAAGATATGGGCGTTGCCGATCTTGCGGGCGCGGCGCAGCGCCTTCTTGGTCTCCAGCCGGTACACCATGGTCTGCACCGTGGTATAGGCGGGGCGGCCCTTGGGCCCGAAACTTTCCTGGATATCGCGGATGGCGGTGGGGCCGTTGTTCCATAGCACGTCCATGATCTGGAGTTCCAGCTTGCTGAGCTTGGGAAATGCCAATGGGGTGCGTCCTACTACAACGGTAAGAGCGTAGCGTCGCCGCCCCCTGTCGGCAAGACGCTTAACGGTCCAGCGGAGCGCCCACGGTGCGGGGGCGCAAGACGTCGAACGGACCACACAGCAGCAGCCCGGCCAGGAAACCGCCCAGATGCGCCTGCCAGGCGATCAGTGCGGTTTCTCCGCCCATTCCCAGCCCGGTCAGCCCGGCCATAAGATTGATCGCCCCCCACACGGCGCTGAACATCAGGATCTGGCGCGAGAAGATCGGCGCCAGCGGCGCCTCGCCCGGCGCCGCCCAGGGCGCCTGGCCCGGCAGCATGCGCAGGCCCGCCGCCATCAGGCCGGAAATGGCGCCTGACGCCCCCACCACCGGGATGGGGCTGGCCCAGTTGAGCGCCAGATAGAAGCCCGCGCCCGCCACGCCGCAAACCAGGAAGAAGACCAGGAACAGACCCGCGCCCAGGCGGCGCGCCACCACCGGACCGAAGGCCAGCAGCCAAAGACAGTTAATGACCAGATGGGTCCAGTCATTGTGAAGCGCCATGTAAGAGAAGAACGGAACGATGCGTTCCCAGACTGTGCCGGGATCGGCCATGTGACTTTCCAGAAAGGCACGGCTGTAGCGCGCGGGGATCAGCGCATACTCGTAAACCATGTCGGCGGACCGGGCCGGCGCCGCAAATGCGCGCGCGGCATGGGCAGCGGCCAGCCCCCCGATCAGCCACAGCACGATGGCGGGCGCGCGGAAGATCGGCTGGCGCGGAGGCTGGGACTGCAGGAAGGCCATGGATCTATCTAGGATGCTTCGCGGCCGGTTCCAACTGTGCCGCGGTGAAACAGAAAACATCCGCCCGGCCGTACCGAGGCCGTCCCACAGGGCTTTGCGCGGCCGCTCCATTTCGGGACGCAGGCCCGAAATGGGGAAACCCGCCGCCGAAGACCCGGCCCCGGCACTCTCCAAAAAAACCACCATTTTCGCGGCTTTTCCGCACGCCTCGTACCGGACCGGCACGGCCAAACCCTAACAGCGCTTAAGGACTGGCATGGCGGTTGCTCTGTTCGGGTCAACTGAAACTGGAAAGTCCGCCATGACCCGTTCCAAGACCCTGATTGCTCTGACGCTCCTCGCTCTGTCCACCACGGTGGCGCAGGCCGGCGATTGGACCAATTCGACGATGTACAACGGTTACGGCTCCAGCACGCAGAACCAGGCGTCGGGCTATTCCATGCGCGACGGCAACGGCAACCTGACCATGGTGAATGGCCAGGTCACCTCCGCGATGTACCAGCAAGGCAGCGGCGCGCAATACGCCGGCGGCGGAGTTGGCATGGGCGGTGCAGGACCGACCTACGGAGAGGCCAGCGCAATCGGCAATCAGCTGAGCGTGGTTGTCCTTGGAAGCCATAACACCACGATCATCGACAGCCAGCAGACCAACAACGGCAATCAGACCGCCACCGCCGACGTAAATCGTCACTGAATTCGATAGGAAAAGGGAAGCCCCTCCCATGACTCGCCGCGCTCGCAAACATCTTATCAAGCCGCTGGTTCTCATGCTGGCCGCTGTCGCCCTGGAAGGGTGCATCAGCCCGACCCCGGATTCGGTCGGCCGCTACACCTCCCCCATCGGGGGCGCGCCCGTGATCTCCAACGAGACACCCTATTCCGCGGCCCTGCGCTGCATGGGCGGCTTCGTCCGCCAGCGTCCGGTCCGCATCGCGATCGGCCAGATCGCCGACTATACCGGCAAGACCGAAGCCGATGGCTCGGGCCGCAAGGTCACCGCCGGCGCCGCCCTGATGGCGATGAGCGCCATGAACAAGGCCGGCGTCCACATGGTGGAACGCTTCGATACCTCGGTTGCCGAAATGGAACTGAAGTATGCCAACAACAAGCTGATCGGCGACGACCAGCATCCGAACCCGCAGGCCGGCGACTTCCGCAAGATCCTGGCCGGCTCGATCCCCGGTTCCGACTACTACATCGTGGGCGGCATCACCGAGCTGAACTTCAACATCCGCAGCGAAAATGCCAACGGCAATGGCGGCGGCACCCCGCACTAACGCCACCACCGGCACCGCTTCGGGCAGCATGTATGTGATGAATGTCGGCCTGGACATGCGCCTGGTCAACACCAACACGCTGGAAGTGGCCGACGTGATCTCGTACCAGAAGCAGATCATCGGCCGCCAGGTTTCGGCCGGCGTGTTCGACTTCCTGGGCACCAACTTCTTCGACGTCAGCGTCGGGGAAAGCGCCCTTGAGCCGATCCAGCTGGCGGTCCGTTCGGTGATCGAGCGCGCCACCCTGGAAATGATCACCCGCATCTATCGTGCGCCGGGCGGTTCCTGCTCGATCCCGCTGGGCACCAGCGACGATCCGCTGCGCGACGCCGGCGAACAGCCCTACTATCCCGCCGCCCAGGTGGCATATGCCGCGCCGTACCCCGCACCGTATGCGCCGGCGCCTTATGCCCCCGTGCCGCAGCCGATCTACTATGCGCAGCCTGGTTTCCAGGCGACCTATAGCGACCGTGGTCGTAACAGCCCTTACGGCGGTTACCGCGGCGAGCCCGGCCTGAGCCTGCGCGGCGGCCTCTAAGACCTAGATTTCAAGCCCAACCACAAACACAAACCCAATAATCAGGAGCCCCACCATGAAGTCCTTCAAGATCCTTGTCGCCGTGTCCGTCCTTGCCCTTTCCGCCACCTCGGCTTTTGCCGGCGGCGTCGGTGACCAGCAGTATGGCAGCTGGGGCCAGCCCTCGCAGAACGACGGCGGCATCGGCAGCCACATTTTGAACAACCAGATCAACTTGCAAAACAATTGGTCCAACCTGAACGCCAGCGTCGACACGGTCGGCGGTGACGTGGTGGCCCAGGGTTCAGCCGGCGGCAACCTGATCGACATCACCACCATGAACAACACCAGGGTGTTCAACAATCAGATCGTGGGCCCGGACTCCAACATCGGCTCCAACATCAGGCTCGACACCAACAATGTGTGGGGCAGCGTCGGCATCCAGAACCAGGTGCTGTGCAACGGCGCCAGCGTCTCGACCGATCCGGTGCTGACCGCGGTGCAGTCCAACCAGGAATGCCATGCGCAGGACCCCTATTCGTCGATCAAGACCAACATCTCCAACCTGGCCGGCAATGCGGTGATCCAGGGTTCGGCGCTTGGCAACAGCTTCGAGGCCGACTCCAACGCCCCGAACATGCCGATCTTCTCGCGCCAGCTGAACAATTCGGGCGTGGTATCGAACGTCAACGCCAACATCTTCAACGCCGGCGGCAGCGTCGGCCTGTCCTCCAGCGCGATCGGCAACACCTCGCAGATCATCCACTACAACACCAACTAACACCGGAAAATGCTCCGGAATTCTAAGGGGCAAAATTAGAGTTCCGGAGTATGGGACGGGCGCGCCGGACACGCGCCCGTCCCTCCTTTTTTGTCTGACCCCCTCCGGCCTTCGCATCGCAAGCGATGCTACGGCCACCTCCCCCGCCCTTGCGCTGCGCGCAAAGGGGGAGGCGGGTCATGGCCCCAGCGGAAGGCCGCCGTGCGAAATGCACGGCTCGCGCTTATCCTTCCTTCCGGCATTAGGAGATGGTATTTCCCAACCCATGCCCGCCCTGCCCATCGACTTGGATGCCTTCAACGCCGCGCCCGTGGCCCGCACGCCCTTTGCCTTTGCCATGGTGCCGCATTTTGTGAAGGCCGAGGCGATGGCGGCGATCAACGCCGATTTCCCGCTGGTCTCCCACCCCGGCTCATTTCCCCTGCCCACCCTGAAATATGGACCCGCCTTCGCCAGGCTGATCGCGGCGATCCAGGGACCGGAATTCACCGCCGCGGTGGAGAAGAAGCTGGGCGTGGACCTGAAGGGCCGGCCCACCATGGTGACGGCGCGCGGCGTCTCGGCGGCGCGGGACGGACAGATCCACACCGACTCCCGCACCAAGGTGATCACGGTGCTGATCTACATGAACAATGCCTGGGAGGCGAAGACCGGGCGCCTGCGCCTGCTGCGCGGTCCGAACAATCTGGAAGACATGATCGCCGAAGTGCCGCCCGACGAAGGCACGCTGCTGATCTTCAAGAACGAGCCCAACGCCTGGCACGGCTTCCATGCCTTTGAAGGCCCGCGCCGCGTGATCCAGCTCAACTGGGTGACGGATATGGGCGTGGTGAAGCGCGAGCAGTTCCGCCACCGCGTCAGTGCATTCTTCAAAAGGCTTCGCGGCAAACCCGCTCAGGAAGCCATGTAGTCGTGCCAAGCCCCGCGTCCGTCGCGGATGCGGTGACCGGCCTCGGTCTTTTCCACATTGTGCGATTCCAGCGGCACCTTGCCGAAGCCCCCGGGCAGATCGAGCATGTAGGTCGGCATCGCCATGCCCGATACGCGCGCGCGCAATTCGCGCACCAGCGCCAAACCTTCTTCAATCCCAATGCGGAAATGCGAAGTCCCCGGCGCCAGGTCGGGATGGTGCAGGTAATAGGGCTTGATGCGGTTCTCGGCGAAGGCGCGCATCAATCCGGCCAGGGTCTCAACCTTGTCGTTCACGCCCTTCAGCAGCACCGACTGGCTGACCAGCGAGATGCCCCCCTCCACCAGTTGTGCGATGGCGGCGCGGGCGGCCGGCGAAAACTCCCGTTCGTGATTGGCATGCACCGCCACCCAGGTGGTGGCGCCGGGGGCATGCAGCGCCGCCACCAGATCGTCGGTGACACGCTCAGGATCGGCCACCGGCACACGGGTGTGCCAGCGGATGACCTTCACATGCGGAATGGCGGCTAGGCGCCGGGTGATTTCCGCGACGCGGCGGGACGACAGGATGAAGGGATCGCCGCCGGTCAGGATCACTTCCCAGATTTCGCTGTGACCGGCGATGTAAGCCAACGCCGCTTCGAAATCGTCTTTCGACAGGCCGTTGTCTTTTCCCTTTTTTACTGCAGAGGGGCCGATCGTTTCGCGCCGGAAACAGAAGCGGCAATAGACCGGACACGCCGCCACCACCTTGAACAGCACGCGATCAGGATGGCGGTGCACGATGCCGGCGACCGGCGAATGCGCGTCATCGCCAATGGGGTCGGCGCGTTCTTCCGGCAGGGTGTTCAGCTCTTCCAGGCTGGGCAGGAACTGGCGCGCGATGGGATCGTGCGGATCGGCCGGATCGACCAGCGACAACAGAAGCGGCGACACCGCCACCGCATATTTGCGCGCCACATCGTCCAAACTCATGTCTTCTTCTTCGCCTTGAAGCTGGGCAGGAAGACCGCCAGCAAACCGATGGCCGGAAGGTAGGAACAGACCTTGTAGACAAAGGCGATGGAGGTGTCGTCGGCCAGCGCGCCCAGCACGGCGGCGCCGATGCCACTGAGGCCAAAGGACAGGCCGAAAAACAGCCCTGCAATCATGCCCACCCGGCCGGGCAGCAATTCCTGGGCATAGACCACGATGGCGGGGAAAGCGGACGCCAACACCATGCCGATGATCACGGACAGGATGCCGGTCCAGAACAGGTCGGCGTAGGGCAGCATCAGGGTGAAGGGCAGTGCGCCCAGGATGGAAAACCAGATGACGTATTTGCGCCCGATCTTGTCGCCCAGCGGCCCGCCCAGCAACGTGCCCACCGCCACCGAGCCCAGGAAGAAGAACAGGTGAATCTGCGCGGCCTGCACCGACAGGCCGAAATTGTGGATCAGGTAGAAGGTGTAATAGCTGCCGATGCTGGTCAGGTAGACGAACTTGGAAAACACCATCGCCAGCAGCACGACCAGGGACCAGACGATCCTGTTCTTCGACAGGTGGGAATGGCGCTCGCCATGGTGATGCTTGATGCGCGTGAGGCCGTGATGCTTGTACCAGGTGCCGACATTGAACAGGATGATGATCGCCAGCAGCGCCACACCGGCATACCAGGCGATGGAGCGCTGTCCATAGGTGGCGACCAGGAATGCCGCGGACAAGGGCCCCAGGGCCGAGCCGACATTGCCGCCCACCTGGAACAGCGATTGCGCCAGCCCATAGCGCCCGCCCGAGGCCATGCGCGCCACCCGGCTGGATTCGGGGTGGAACACCGATGAGCCCACGCCCACCAGCATGGCGGCCACCAGCACCACCGGATAGCTGCCGGCGATGGACAGCAGCACCAGCCCGAACAGGGTGGCGACCATGCCCGCCGCCAGGGAATAGGGCCTGGGCTTGATGTCGGACACATACCCCACCGCGGGCTGCAGCAGCGAGGCGGTGCATTGCGATGCCAGGGTGATCAGCCCGATCTGGGCGAAGGACAGATGAAACTGCTGCTGCAAGTTGGGATAGATGGCCGGCAGCACCGCCTGCATCATGTCGTTGAGCATATGGCTCATGCCGATGCCCAGCAGCACGATGAAGCTGGTGCTATGGATTTTGCTGGCGGCCGTGTCGGTCATGACGGCGCGGAGCCTAGCGATTATCACCCCTCTGAACAGCCTTTTTCCCGCAAGGCGGACATGCGCGGGTTGCGCCGGATCAGGGCCGCCGGGCATGCTGGCGAAAAGCCCGGGAGAGGCACATGCGCAGCCTGATAATCGCCGCCTTCTGCATCCTGGCCGCCCCCGTAGCGGCCGCGCCTTCGCCCGGCTGGCGGCTGGCCGACACCTATCCGGACACCGGGGGACGCGCGCCTGTGGCCCATGGCGGCAAGGTGCTGCCGCCGGGCTCTTCTGCCGCCAGCGTGCTGGCCGCCTGTTCGGATGACATCGGTAAAATGTGCAACGGCCGCTCGGGCCTGTATGCGGCACGCGCCTGCCTGACCGAAAACAAGGCGCGGCTTTCCAAACGCTGTCTTGTGGACCTGTTAGCCCTGCCCGCCTCCAGCGTACCGCCCTGCAGCCATTCGCCGGTGTGCGACAACCGCCTGGGGCCCACGCGCGAGCAGTTGCGGCGGGTGCTGTGGGACCAGACCATGGGCACACGCTATGACTATCCCATCGACCTGCCGATGGGCGGCGGCGGCGCCACCGGCGTCGCGATCGATCCGCGCGGCAACATCTGGGTGTTGCAGCGCGCGGCCGCGGGCCAGCCGCAACTGTTCGAATTCGACAGCGCCTTCCGGCTTGTTCGCACCGTGCCCGACGCGGTGATCGGCCGGCTGGAGAAAGGCCATGGCATCAAGGCGGACGCGTCCGGAAATATCTGGATCAGTGACGCCAATGGCGGCACCGTTCTGAAGCTCAGCCCGGAAGGGAAATTGCTGCAGACCATCGGCGTGCGCGGCAAACGCGGCGACTGGAACGGCGACCGGCATGTGTTGTGGCAGCCGCTGGACGTCGCCTTCGGCGCCAGCGGCGACATCTACATCGCCCAGGGCCATGGCAATGAAAGCCCCAATGACGTGGATCTGGCGCCGGATAACCGCGTCGGCGCGGCGCGCATCCTCCATCTGGACAAAAACGGCAAGTTCCTTGGCCAATGGTACGGCAACCAGATCGGGCCGGGAAAATTCAGCATGGCGCACGGCATTGCGGTGGACCCGCGCAATGGCGATGTGTGGATTGGCGACCGCGAGGAATATAGGCTGGTGATCTACAGCCGTGACGGAAAATTCAAAAAAACGCTTCCCATGCCCAACCTGGTCTGCGCCATCGCTTTCGATCCCCATGGCGACCCCTGGATATCCACCGGCCGCGATGGCCAGCTGTTGAAGCTGGACCGCGATGGCCATGTCCTGGGCGCAGTCGGGCGCGGCTCGGGCATCGGCACCGGCCAGTTCATCGAGGCCACCTACATGGCCTGGGACAAGCAGGGCAATCTCTATTCCGGCGATACCAGTGTGGGCCGCGTCACCCGCATAATGTCAGCGCAAGGGCGTCCATAACACTGCGTCTATATTGGGGGCACCCGTCGCCAGCATGACCAGCCGGTCAAAACCCAGCGCCACGCCGCTGGCCGGCGGCATGTGCGCCAGCGCGGCCAGAAATTCCTCGTCCAGCGGATAGCGCGTGCCATAGACGCGCGCCTTCTTGGCCATCTCGATCTCAAAACGGGCGCGCTGCTGGGCGGGATCGGTCAGTTCGCCAAAACCGTTGGCCAGCTCCACGCCGCAGGCATACAGCTCGAAACGTTCGGCGACGCGCGGGTCGCGCGCGCTGACCTGTGCCAATGCGGCTTCGCACACCGGATATTCGTAAAGGATGCAGGGCCGCTCCAGGCCCAGCCTGGGTTCGACCCGCAGTGTCAGAATCTTGGCGAACATGTCGGACCAGTCATCGTCATCCGAAACAGCGATGCCGCCGCGCCGGGCCCTGGAGCGCAAGGCATTGGCATCGCCCACGCCGTCCGCTGACAGGGTTTCCAGCAGATCGATACCGGCCAGATGGGTAAAAGCCTGCGCCACCGTCAGCCGGTCCGCTTGCGCGCGCGGGTCGCATGCCGCATCGCGATGGCGCAGCACTTCGGCACCCGCGACATCGGCCGCCAGCCACAGCAGCGCCAGGCTGTCGGCGATCACCGTCTGGTAATCCTCCCGCGCCCGATACCATTCCAGCATGGTGAATTCCGGCGCATGCAGGCGGCCGCGCTCGCGGTTGCGGAACACCCGGGCGAAATCGAAAATCTTCTCCTCCCCCGCTGCCAGCAGCTTCTTGGCGGCGAACTCCGGCGAGGTGTGCAGATACAGCGGCGTACTGGCAGCATCCGGCCCGGTCAGGCGGGTCTCGAAAGCATGCAGATGGGTCTCGTTGCCGGGGGAAACCACCAGCGCCCCACACTCCACCTCGGTGAAGCCGGCGGCCTCGAAATGGGCGCGGATGGCGGCCTTGAGCCGCCCCCTCTGGAGCAGCAGGGGCCGCCGGTCGGCATGGTTCTGGGCGTTCCACCAGGGCATTTTGACCTCTTATAGCCCCCCTGCTATAGCCCCCGGCAAATACGCCGATTTGTGGAGGTTTTTGTGGTTTCGGTTATCGCCAGCTCTGTGCGCAAAGGCAATGTCATCGAAAAGGATGGCAAGCTTTATCTCGTCATCACCGCCGAGAATATCCATCCCGGCAAGGGCACGCCCGTCACCCACCTGGAAATGCGCCGGATCAGCGACGGGGTGAAGACCGTGGAACGGCTGCGCACCACCGACAGCATCGAAAAGGCCTTCGTCGAGCATGAAGACTTCCAGTACCTGTACCAGGACGGCGAACAGTATGTGTTCATGCAGCCCAGGACCTTCGACCAGCTGCATGTCGGCGCCGACGTGGTGGGCGATGCCGCGCCCTATCTGACCGAGAACATGGATGTGCAGCTGCAGCTTTTCGAAGGCAACGCCATCTCCATCGAGATTCCCCAGCGCGCGACTTTCGAGATCGTGGATACCGAACCGGTGGTCAAGGGCCAGACCGCGTCCGGCTCGTTCAAGCCGGCGATGCTGTCCAACGGCGTCAAGACCATGGTGCCCACTCACATCGTCACCGGCACCCGCGTTGTGGTGATGACCGCGGACGGCTCCTATGTGGAACGCGCCAAGGACTAGCTGCCCGGCAATACCGGCATAGCTCTTTTGAAACGGCCCGCATTAAGCTTGCGGGCCGTTGGATTTGAGGGAGCGCCATGGCCAAACGCATCGACCCCCAGGCCCTGCCTATCGTCACCGGCACCTTCTATCCAACGCCCTATGACCTGCCCTGCCGGGCGCGCGAGCGCCGCAAGCTGGGCGATGCGGCCGGGCTGACCCAGTTCGGCGTCAACCTGCTGCGGCTGGCGCCTGGGGTCTGGTCCAGCCAGCGCCACTGGCATACCGGCCAGGATGAGTTCGTCTATGTGCTGGAAGGCGAAGTCGTGCTGGTCGCCGACACGGGCGAAGAGACCTTGAAGGCGGGTGACTGCGCCGGATTCAAGGCCGGTGACGAAGATGGCCATCACCTGCAGAACCGTTCCGACCGTGACGCAGTGATCCTGGAAGTCGGTACACGCGTAGAAGGTGATGGCGCCTCCTACCCGGACATCGATCTCGTGCATCCGGCTGATGGCGTTCCGGCGATGTACACCCGCAAGGACGGCACGCCCTATGCCGACATCCGGCGGCGCGGCCCCGAAGAGAAGGATTGAGATGAAAAAGTTTGTTGTCTGCGCCGCGCTGCTGCTGGCCGCCACGCCTGCCTTTGCCACCCTCAAGGTCGGGGACAAGGCGCCGGACTTTTCAGCGCCGGCCACCCTGGGCGGCAAGGAATTCACCTTCCATCTCGCCGACGCGCTGAAGAAAGGCCCGGTGGTGGTCTATTTCTACCCAGCCGCCTTCACCGAGGGCTGCACCGTCGAGGCGCATGACTTTGCCGCTGCCATGCCGCAATATCAGGCGTTGGGCGCCAGCGTGATCGGGGTCAGCCATGACGACATCGCCACGCTCAACAAGTTCTCGGTCAGCGAATGCCAGAGCAAGTTTCCGGTTGCCGCCGATCAGGACCGCCACATCATGAAGAGCTATGACGCCACCATCAGCATGCTGCTGTCCTATGCGGCTCGCACCTCTTATGTGGTGGGCCAGGACGGCAGGATCGCCTTCGCCTACAGCGACCTGGACCCGGAAGGCCATGTCAGCAAGACGTTGAAGGCCGTCGCTAGCCTGAAGCGCTAGCGCCCACTTCTAATTACCGAAAGTTGATCTCGACCAGCACGCCTTCGGGGTCGGGCACGAAGAGCTGTTTCAGCTTTCCGCCCGGCACGACGCGCTCGCGGAAACTCATGCCGGCATCCGTCAGGCGCGCCCGCATCGCCTCGAAATCATCGCCCTGAAAGGCGACATGGTCGAAGGGACCGGTGTCGGACCCGGCGGAGCCGGGCTCGCCGCCCCAGGCACTGCCTTTGTCGGCCGCCTCGACCAGGTGGATCACCGGTATTCCGCCCAAATAGAGCCAGTGGCCACGGAAAGGGAAATCCGGCCGCTCGCCTTCGGTCAGGCCCAGAAGCTCGACATAGAAATCGCGGGTGCGCTGGCGCTGGGCACAGCGGATGGTGACGTGCTCCAGAACCAGGACCGGCATGGTCAGAACTTCTTCTTGCCCCGCTGAGCGCTCAACGCGGGTTGGGCAAACGGGATGGGTGCCGACTTGGTCTTGCCCTTGGCATCGGCCTTGG